>NZ_JAAHGN010000615.1:0-4454 GCF_010672485.1 Moorena sp. SIO2C4
TTCATTGTTTGAGGGACAACTTTAGTCAATGGCTGTAGTCAATGGCTGTAGTTAATGGCTGTAGTTAATGGCTGTAGTCAATGGCCCTGAAACTGTCTCGAAGCCCCTTCTGTTTAGAGGGGGGTGCTGACAGGGGGTTTTGTGGTTTGGTGAATGGGATTGTAGCGGCTCTGTTGATTGTACCACTTGGAGGCGCGACATTGGTTCTATACTTTAAGACTCGCTTTCCACTAGGATCTTCTGTCCCAAAGTCGAAAATTTTTGAGGTGCGACCCGAAGGCGCGACCCAAGGCCGCGAGCAATCCCTCGCGGCCTTGGAGGCGCGGACAAACAGCGAATTTAATTCGCCAAGGTCAAGGGCACCTAATTAACTTGAGTTTTTCCACAACTGCTTCATACAGATAAATTTAACCCGGTAATTCTCGGCAGATGCCGGAAGCCGTGTATAGCACGTCAATTGTTAATTGACGAGGAGGTATCTCTTTTGGCTTTCAGGAAAAAATCCCAAAAGCGCTTTTGCTTACAGCCAATGCATTTACTACAGAATAACTTAACTATTGTTTGATACTTCAATGGCTCTCAGCTCGATTATTGCTTCTGGAGTCTTTATCAGCAGACTCCCAAATCTCAAGCTTCTGTGGCTGTTACGGCAATTATACCAGGTAAATCCGACGACTTTCCGGAAACTTCCGGAGAATCATTGATTAGGACTTACAAGTCAGTTGACCCCTTATCGGCATTGTTCGGGATTTACCACAAACTACCGAATTGGCACCAATCTATCCAAAAGTTCTGATTTTTTATTAGCTTGAGTATTTCCTGACTAGAGGTCAAGATATTCTTCAGGGTTTCTGTCTATATCTCCTGAATCTCCCTGTTTCAGCAGCTTTACTGCTTAGATTTAGGGTTTACAGGCACACATGTTTGCCTTGTTGGGGATTTGACACTCCCCGGTCTTTAGACGCGGGGATTAGTTAAGAATCCATAAACGAATCTTACAGGCGTAGTCAAAGCGCCCCTACTGAGTTCTGTCAGTCAGTTCAATCCCAACAGTTCCCGCTACTTTTCTTGCAAAAATTATGCTTTCCAGGTACTACCACTTAGCCAGTTCGGTACGCTCTGCGATCTGCAATTATTTACCCGTTCACAAGAGGATTAGCGCAATGTAATCGTTGAGGGTCGGTATCTCTCCGGTACTAGAGTCGCTTCATCACATAGGCGTCTGCCTGTACTCACATCATCATTATACATTTTTTTTGACGGCAGTTTTAACTGCCGTGTCGCGTTTCCTCCCCGCTTTAAAAAGACGGGGCTACCACGCTCCCGCGTATTTCCGTGTTATGTCCTGATCCCCTGTTGATTCGCCTACTCAAGGGTTTCCCGCTTGTCTTTCTGACTGGGGTTTCGACGATTCCCGCCCTACCATTGAGAGATTGACGACGAATTGGTTTGTCCTGTCGTGGTTAACACTAGAACCAAAGTTAATAGGCTTCGACCCTGCCGGACTGCTAACGGTGAATTTTCACACAGCCTTAGCTAGCTTCAATCATCATAGCAGATCAATTCTTTTGATAACTCAAGGGAAACTCACATTGAACGCACCGGAACTAATTCAAAGATTGATAGTTGGGGATTCTTTCGCTAATAGAAAATATCTATTAAAGTTCTTGCAGGAATTGGTTGTGCCTAAGGAGCGAAATCTCCTTTCTCTTGGTGCCCGTTCCCGTGGGCGTTGGAACCTCACCGGGATAGCACCACTGCCGTACCGATCTGATCGTAGCCTAGAAGCTTAGGCTTCAGGTGCGACTCGTGGCGAATTTAATTCGCCAAGTAAGAGCGCACCTATGCAATTTCAAAGCTGGTTTCGGTTACCCCACCCAAATTATAAAATATGGCTAGGGACTGCGCTCAACAATTTTGTTCAATTAATTTTGACTGTTTGAGATTGCCGCAGAGACTGAATAGTTGTGATCGTATGCTCAGCCACCTGCTCAATTTCCGCCATGGTATTAAAGCGTCCCATTCCAAACCGGATGGAGGCATAAGCCAGATTTTCCGGATGTCCTAGGGCTAATAGTACGTGGGAAGGAGCTACAGTTGCCGAGGAACAAGCTGAGCCAGAAGAAACGGCTGCCACAGGCTGTAATCCTAGCATCAGGGCTGCGCCATCTACTCCCTCCACACTAATGTTAAGGTTTCCGGACAATCGCTGGGTAGGATGACCATTGATCTGGATACCTTCTAGTCTAGAGAGAGATTTCCACAGACTCTCCCGCAGTTCCATCAACCGTTGAGATTCTGAGGGTTGTTCTTCTAACCCCAGTTCTATAGCCTTAGCGAACCCCACAATCTGAGGGGTATAAAGTGTACCAGAACGCATCCCTCGTTCATGCCCACCGCCATGGAGCTGGGGTGCAAGCCTTACTCTGGGGTTACGACGCCGGAAATAGAGAGCCCCAATGCCCTTTGGTCCATAAATTTTATGGACTATCAAGGACATTAAATCAATCTTCATCGACTGCACATCCAAGGGGATTTTGCCAATAGCCTGGGCAGCATCTGTATGGAAAAGTACATTATGCTGGCGACAAAGATCCCCAATTTCGGCCAATGGCTGCAACACTCCAATTTCATTATTGGCTGCCATCACTGACACTAAAATGGTATCAGGACGGAAAGCCTGCTCCAGCTGGCTTAAATCCACTAGTCCATCAGCTTTTACTGGTAGAAATGTCACCTCAAACCCTAGGGTTTCTAAATAATGACAGGGGTCAAGAACAGCATTGTGTTCAGTTTGTACGGTAATCAGGTGACGTCCTTTACTTAAATATGCCTCAGCCACCCCTTTAATGGCTAGATTGTTAGCCTCTGTGGCACCACTCGTAAAAATGATCTCGACCGGTGTGGCATGAATAGCATCTGCCAGAATCTGACGCCCTTGTTTCACCGCCGCTTCAGCTTCCCAGCCATAGGTATGGCTGATACTGGATGGATTGCCAAAATGTTCAGTGAAGTAGGGTAACATTGCCTCAAGCACCCGTTGATCCATAGGTGTTGTGGCATGGCAGTCTAGGTAAATTGGGCGATGCATGGTTTTTCGTTGATTAAAAATTGCAGCTGGATATTCCGCCTACACTCGTAGAGTTAGGAGGGGAGGAATGCTGCATTAAACTAATGGTTTCCCTGATTTCCATAGGACTGCTAAGGGATACATTATTATCAACTTCCTCCCCATCACCTGATCACCCCATGATCACGTGCGACCCGTGGCGAATTAAATTAGCAAACGGAAAGCGCACCTAAGAGGTTTGACAACTCAAATCAGATTCCTAGATCTCGAGTCAACAGTTTTTGAGACTGTTTTCTTGGATGACCAATGGCTACAGGTGAAAATCCCATAAATCACATTATCCAATGGCTGCTTGTGGATGGTTCCTTGTCCATTTTCCATTTTTTGGCAGCTTTCGCTGCTCATTCTCCTCACAACGCACTCCACCCTTTAAGAATTTAGTGCAGTTCATCAAAACGGCAATTTTGACTGAATACGCTTTAACTCGAGACATGTTGAACAGATTGATTTAATTTTCCCTGGTGTCAAGGCAGAATTAACTACACGAGTTTTGAGACCACATTTAGGACAGATGGGTTGGTGATTAATGATCACCCACATGCCCCACTTGAACTGAATTACCTTTTCAAGCTCAAGCTGTTTCAGTCCTTGGGCAAGTCGCTGTTCTGAATACCGGCACTTCCTGTTCAATTCATCTTGAGTCAGTTTCCCATAGTCAGATGTACAGAGCAGATGAATGATTTTACCACAGGTTTCTTCTAAGTTACTTACTTGTTCTTGGGGAGCTACAGGCTTCTCCGGTTTGGTGTAGCGGGGAGGGCACAGTGGGTAGCTCGAGAAATTCACTCGATTGTGTGTAGTGACTTTCTGTGTAGTGACTTTCTGTGTAGTGACTTTCTGCTTCCAACGGACTAACGTTGAAGAACCAGCGTGGCCACTTGTCATGGGAATGTAGCACTTATCTGACTTAATTTTGAGTTGCTGATTTTCCTGATTAAGGGTATTGCTTTGCTTCGCGCTTACCCTTTTATCCCAGTTCTGATGCTTTAACATATGGTGTCGATGTTCAACCCTTTTCACAACCATCCTAATTTTGTTAAAAATATTGTACAACCGTGATTATACGTAAGATACTCTTTTGCCCACCAGGGAGTTGCCACTGAGTTTTCACGGAGAAGATTAGCGATGGTCCATTCATGTTTTGGCAGGATGGTGGTATGGCGCTACGCTTAGCGTCAGAAGTCAGAAGTCAGAAGTCAGAAGTAAGCTAGACTCACGTTTCGGAGTTTAGGAGCGATGCATAGGTGCGACCCGTGGCGAATTTAATAATTAGATGCGGAAAACGCACCATTACGGTCTTGGGGAGGCAGCGCGGTCTTGGGGG
>NZ_JAAHGN010000616.1:0-4445 GCF_010672485.1 Moorena sp. SIO2C4
TCCCGTGAGTTGTTCGTTTCAAGGACAAGTTTCTGAGTGAATCAGCGATTACTCCTTCGGTGGTGCAACTCTCTCTTTAAAAACCTTACCAGCAGAAAAGGCTGGAACCTTAGTTGCCGGAATTTCCATCTTTTCACCGGTTTTGGGATTGCGGCCCTCACGAGCCTTACGCTCCCGGGATTCAAAGGAACCAAAGCCCACTAAGGTGACTTTATCACCCTCGGACACTGCTTCCATAATCGTCTCTATCGTAGCAGTTAGTACTGCATCGGCTTGTTTTTTGGTTACAGTAGCTTTTTCCGCCACTTTATCGACTAATTCACCCTTATTCATTCAAATCTCCTTGTTTTTCAGATCATCCAACCAGGGTTTTCAACAAAAAAATCGCTGCAACACTCGCAGCTTCAAGGTTTCACTGCATTATTCTAATGTTTGCCATGCCGATATGGATCGTTGAATGCTCTAATTTATATAGATTTCAGAATTTTGCCCCAGAATGATACCCTAAATTTATTCCTTAGGGAGTAGGCAATCAGAATTTTTGATGATCAATCATTATTAATTATATATAATCAACTATTTGACCGTAAGCCCCCCGCTATAGCCGTGCTTGCAGTGCGACAAGGCGCTCGCTGCCTGAACCTCGCCAAGGGAAAGGGCACCAATAGAGAGAGGTGAGCCTCCTATGGGATAGCAAAGCTGAGAAGCCTTTTTATCTATTGACAATAAATATTAAAATAAGTTATAATTAAGTGTTTACAATGCTCCAAACCAAGTGAATAAAATTAACTACCAAACTACCAGGGGGTCTGGAAACTATAAGTATGGCGTTGTACTCGCCTGATCAGCATTGGTTAAATAAGTTGATTACCCCCGAGCGAGCAATCCCTCGCTCGGGGAGATAAGTGTTGATTGACGTTTACCTTACCTTTACCTTAATTACCTGGAGACTGAAATCCTCCCCGGTTTAACATTTGACGGGCATCCCGTCCAGGAGTGTAGCTGTAACCATACCCACCATTGCGGTCTGTATCATCCAGAATTTGAGGGGTCAGGAGGATAATCACTTCACGGCGTTCATTGGTTTTGTTGGTACTTCTGAACAGAGCACCAAGTAAGGGAATATCACCCAAAACGGGCACCTTCGATACTGTTGTGCGGTCATTGTCCTGAATAATGCCAGATAGTATTAACGTCTGACCATCCCGCAGACGAATTAGCCCAGAGTTCAGTTCTCGGCGACTGAGGAATGTGATTGTGTTTTCTGCATTATCACTCTCAAAGACTTGAGTTCCCGAGGGAGCTGAGATCACGGGAGCTGTAGATAAGGTAATAAAACCATTGTCGTCAATTCTCTCAACATTCACCGTTAGCGTTAAACCAGCATCTTCAATAACGGGAGTGATGGTTCTAGTGGTAGCACCACCGTCTGTGTCTATATCTGTTCTCACACTGGTCAGTACCTGCTGAACCAACTGGACACGAGCTTGCTGCCCTTCTTGGATCACTAGAGTTGGGTCGGTCAGAATCTTGGCGTTGTTGCTGGTAATCTGAGCATCCAAGGTTAATAGAAACTTATCAGGGAACTCGAATAGAGAAGGAAGCGAATACTCAAACTCAATGCCATCATCTTGAACATCCACATCCGTCACACCTGGCTGGAATGGATTATTATTTCGACCAAAGCCAGGACGTGCAAAGAGTGCTGAACGACCAGCGCTTTCATTGAAACCCTCAATGACGTTATCAAAAGGAGCATTTTGTCTATCAAAGAATATATCACCGTCTCCGTCTACAGCACGAAAATCAAATGGCTCAATATTAGGAAACTGACCACTAATTACATCATCTCTACTGGGGGGATTAACCCTACCGAAATTAACTGCTGCGGCTCCGCCATCACTGACTACAAAGGTATCATTAATCCCAAAGGAGAAACTGGCATTATAGGCATCGGTGCCAGCCAGGTTAACATCAATAATCTTGACATTTACCGCCACTTGACGGCGACGAGCATCCAACTGTTTGAGTAAAGAGGTCGCAATTTCAATTTGCCTGGGCTCACCCACCAGAGATATGGAATTAAGTCGGTCATCGGTGGATACTGCTAATCCCTCCAGCAACAGTGCCCCTTGGCTACCATCTTCCCGCTCAGCGGTAACTGGTTGAATTTCTGGGGCCCGTTGGATTTGTCGCACCACTCGTTGGGTTTCAGGATCGATGATTTCTTCGGTCTCGCTTACTACCTGTTGCACTTCTGCTCCCTGAGTGGCTAAGAAAGTAGCAGCCCCTTGGGCACTGGCTTGATTGAGCCGTAGAGTACGACTAATTAAATTACGAGCGGCTTGAGGGAGTTTGGCCCCAACAAAAATTGTGCTTCCCCGACGGTTAGCCTGAAGACCAGACAGCTGGAGAATATAGTTGAAAGCATCTTGGACGGGTTCGTTTTCTAAATCAATAGAAATGGTGAACTGTGCTACACCCGAGTCTTCATCTGACTCAGCAAAGGCCAGATTGAGTCCAGCAGAACGAGCCAACAGAGACAACACTTCTCGAATCGGTGCTTCTCGTAATACCAAACGGGGCACTAGAGTTGCTGTTCCCAGATCTATAGTGCTAGCAGCAGCATTAATATTAGAAACAGCAATATCCCCCACTGGTGGTGCTACTGCTCTAGGTAAGAAGGGGGGCGCTGGCGCAATTGGTTGCACCGCATTAGCTGGAGCTGCCGGTATTCCATCAATAATAATTTTTGGCTCAGGTACCAGCACATCTGGTTCAGGAGCCACTATTTCTGGAGGTTCAGGAGTTTCTGAGGGGTTAGCCTCTGTCTCTGGTTCTGGTTCAGAAAGTTCCGCTGGTTTCTCCATCTGTTCCGTTTCAGCATTAGTTCCTCTATTAGGAACTTGAGCATTAGGAACTTGAGCCAGCTTGATCACCGATGAGTCTTGGATAGATAATATCCCCTGATTCTCAGTAGTGGTGTCAATGCCTAAGGTAATTCCCTGAGCATCCCTTTGGATCAGTGAACTTATTGGCAGTTTGTCAGTGCCTCGAATTGTCACCCTGACCCGGTTGTCATCTAGTTCCTTAACTGCAACCGCACTGATATTGGGTAGGGGGTTAGTTTCACGGAAGTTAGTCCCTTTGGGCAAACTCAGCTGGGTATTAACCAGATCAGCTACCAAAACATTGCCTTGGTTGACAGCAAAAATCTGTGGACGCTCATTGCCCCCTTTTGTCTCAAGTTTCAGTTCCAGTTCACTCCCTTGTTGGTTGAACCGTATGGCACTAACTTGGCTTGCTGCTACTACAGGCTGTGTTGACCATAAAGCCATTGCTGTAGCCGCGAACACTCCACCACATACTTGAATCTGTCTCACGGTTGATTCCTCACATATCCTGACTGAAATCACAGAAATTATTCCATACTAAGGGCTGTTGACGGTTAAGGGTTGAAGGTTGAAGGGTTAAGGTTGAGGGTTGAAGGTTGAGGGTTGAAGGTTGAGGGTTGAAGGTTGAAGGTTGTTCGCGTAGCGTGGCCGAAAGGCCAAGATGGAGACGTTAAGGATAAGTTAACACTAAATACTCAACAAACAACAACAAGAACCAACACTAATAACCCTGTAAGCTCCATAAAACAGCAGGTTATCCCAATTCCAAACAACTTGGCTACCGAATATCTCCCCATCATTAAATTGGTAGCAAGAATGTAGTAAGACTAAAGGAACTTGGGATTATTTCTTCTTACCTGACTGTTTCTTATCATTCTTTTCCTGCGCTGCTTCTTCCTCCTTATCCAAATCTCTAGCAGGCATAAGAGCTTCCAGGGTTAAGCTCGTTTTTAGCTTAGGTTGAGGACCAGGAACTACTCTCCCTTGCTGTAGCACTAGTGTTTGCGGTTCAGTGATTTGAGCTTCTAGGTCTTTAATCAGCAACATCGACTGTAGCCGTTCGAAGCTGCGCATAATTGACTGCACTTGTTGGAAGCTACCCTCAATTTCGACATTGACGGTTCTCCGTTTTAATTTTCCATCAACTAGGGTTCCTAGAGACCCATCATTAACTATATTGATTCCCTCGGAATCTGGCTCATATCTAAGCAAAGTTCCTCTAGTATCCTTAACAAAGGTATTGAGATCAAGCAATAAAGTATCTAGACTTTTTTCTGTGGAAAACAAACTCAAAACCCGGCGGTTTTGCTGCTTTGCTTGCTTTAGTTCCTCCTCTTTCTGTTTAATTTTTTTCTGGAGTACTTCGGGATTTTGGAGGTCATCTTGCTTGGTTGATAAATCATTTCGTAAAGTCTGATACTCCTGCCAAGCCGGTAACATCAGGTTCATGGCTAGATAGACAGCAGCGGCCAGACCAAGAATAGCAAAAGTAATCCCAGAAACTTGGGGAGTAAAGGTAATGCCGAAGGCAGGGAAGAGCCAAGGCCTGAA
>NZ_JAAHGN010000617.1:0-4442 GCF_010672485.1 Moorena sp. SIO2C4
GGGCATGTCTTGGGGAAATTGATGGCTTGGCTTTCTATAATGCTGGAAAGATTGGTGGTGCGAGTCAACGACACAAGCACTTGCAACTAGTTCCTCTGCCCCTAGCTCCTGAAGGAGTTAACATCCCGATCGAAAATGCGATCGCATCAGCTAACTTTCAGGACTCTGTTGGCACCATCCCAACCCTGCCCTTCATCCATGCTATTGCTGAGCTTGACCCTAGTTGGGTAAACTCTCCGTGGGATGCCGCTCAAGCCACCCTTGATTTGTACCATAGATTACTGAGTGCAGTGGGGTTGCCATGGAATAATGCCAATGGTAACAAGCAATCTGGTGCCTACAATCTCCTCGCCACAAGGCAATGGATGTTGCTTTTACCCCGTTCTCAACCAGATTTCCAGTCAATTGGGGTCAATTCCCTCGGATTTGCCGGAGCTCTCCTAGTCCGAAACCAAGAGCAAATGAAACGTCTGAAAGACCAAGGTCCAATGACAATTTTGAGAAACGTTGCTGTTACTTGGTAATTAAGGAAAGGGAACAGCGGATCTGGGAGTAGGGAGTAGGGAGTCGGGGTAAGAAACTTGAATGTACCTCATTAGGATAAAAAAAGCTATAATTGCCAATTTTAAGGTATTTCTTTTCAAGTATCCTTTTTATATTTTAGATTAGCGTTTATCGGAGTTATGAGGTACAGTCTTCTTTGATGCTAATTCCCTTAAAACCATCTTTACTATAGCATTTATAAATAGCTCATTAACAATCTTGATGATTGATCATAACATCAAAAACTCTTTGGATCTCTTTCCTATTTCTCCCTGCTCCGAAGTCCCTACTTCCTACTCCCTACTCCCTACTCCCTACTCCCTACTCCCTACTCCCTACTACCTACTCCCTACTCCCTACTACCTACTCCCTACTCCCTACTCCCTGTTCCCTATTCCCTGTTCCCTTTGCTATAGTTTCAATTATCCCCTAATTATCGTAGTTAGCATGATCAAGAAAATTACTCTTGATTCTATCTGGTTTAGAAATTTACTGATCATCGTAATCGTACTGGGAGTAGTCTTTAGATTTTACAACCTAGACCGTAAAGTTTACTGGTACGACGAGACTATGACCTCCCTTCGAATTTCTGGTCACACTCGAACCGAACTAGTAGAAACAATTTTCGATGGTCAGATTATCAGCGTAGAAAATTTGTTAAAATACTACCAATTTCCTAATCATAAAAAAGATATCAATGACACCATTAATTCCCTAGCAGGTAATCCAGAACATTCGCCCCTTTACTACCTAATGGCGAGGTTATGGTTACAAACCTTTGGCAATTCCGTAGTAACTATTAGACTGCTATCAGTAATAATTAGCTTATTAGCATTGCCCTGTGCTTACTGGCTGTGTTTAGAACTATTTGGTTCAAAATTAATCGGGTGGGTAGCTGTTGCCATAATTGCTATTTCTCCCTTTCATGTTTTGTATGCCCAAGAAGCCCGAGAATATAGTTTATGGACCGTTACTATTTTGCTTTCTAGTGCAGTCCTATTATGGGCAATGAATTATTCTAGAATAAAGCAATTTATTAAAAAACCTTATCGATGGATTATCTATAGCTTTACTGTTGCCTTAGCACTTTATACTCACCCTTTCTCAGCCTTTGTCTTAATTGGACAGGGATTGTATGTATTAATTACCGAAGGTGGTCGCTGGACTAAGCGAGTAACTAGCTATTTACTAGCCTCCTTAGGAGGAGTATTGCTATTCTCCCCTTGGCTAATCATTGTTATCACTAATTTCTCCAAATTTATCGCTAATACTGACTCAGTTAATCATAGTCGTTCAGGCTTCTTACCCCTATTTTGGACCTTAAACCTCAGTCGGATTTTCTTTGATGTTAACCAAGGCATCCATCCTTTGAGTCCCCTCCACTATCTCAGTTTATTTTTAGCAGTATACGCCCTCTACTATCTTTGTCGTAAGGCTCCTCAGCATGCTTGGGTATTTATTATTACCTTAATTGGAGTGACAGGAATTGCTCTAATCGGTCCAGATGTGCTCTTAGGTGGTCGCCGTTCTAGCATTACTCGCTATGCTATTCCCTGTTATCTAGGCATTCAGTTAGCTATTGCTTATTTCCTGACAACCCAAGCTAAAAACTCAGGAAAACTTACCAAAGATAAGGGAAAAAAGGGATTGCCCACCATGGGCATGATGAATGGAAATTTAGCAAATACCGAAGATAGACAAGATGGGCAAGTAAGGGGTGACCATGACATGGTGCCCATGGAAAAAACCCGAAAAAATCCTAAAACTTGGAAGTCTATAGCAATTGCTCTGGCATTTAGCGGCATACTCTCCTGTATCGTCAGCTCTCAACTGCCAGTTTGGTGGCACAAGAGCTATGCAAAGAGTCGCAATAATCCCCCCGTAGCCGCTTGGATTAATCAAATCCCACAACCACTCTTGATCAGTAATGAAATTCCCGGTAGGGTTCTATCTCTGTGTCATCTACTTCGTCCGGATGTACAGCTGATGTTATTGGATAAATCCAATAGCTCTACCAACATACCGGAGATTCCGGAGGGTTTCAAAAATGTTTTACTTTATCGACCGTCAGAGGAATTGCGTCAGGGAATTGAAACCACCCATAACTATAGGGTTAAACCTACGGATCAATCTTGGCTCTGGAAACTATCAAGATAGGGAGCTTCGTCAGAGAAAAAAAGTAGTAGTCTTATCTGCCTGATCCCGAGTTGCATTCACACCATTGAGACATAGCACCTTCTTCCATCTCCTCCCCCTTTGCCCCTTCTTCCTAATCATGATTGGGAATGGTGATATCCTCTTGAAACGCACTTGGTATTAGGCACCTATAACTGATACCCCTACTCCCTGTATTTCCCTGATAAATTAAGATGACGATGCCCCCATATTCCCTCGGAACTCCAGTTGTAAGGTGCAAACCAATCAAGATGAGTAACTCTCCCAATCCTGGTAATCTACCAGAGCCTACTCCGGAAAATACTCCAGAACCTACGGTAAGTAGAGGGTTTTGGCAGAGGCTGCTACGTCCGGTCTTCATGCTTATGGTCATGATTCTAGTTTCTGGGATAGGGGGCGGAAGCCTTTTTGCTTGGTATTTCATCCAGAAGCAATTAGCACCAACGGTAGAGAAAAATTTATCTAGCTTTCTTAACCGGAAAGTCAATGTCGGACCAGTGGAGGGCTTTTCCCTAAATGGTGTAAGGTTTGGTTCTTCGCAAATACCAGCTACCCCTACGGATCCCGATCATCTTTTTACCGAGGCAGTGAAGGTAAGCTATAACCCCGTTAAACTGCTGTTTACCAGAACTCTAGAACTGGATGTAACCCTAGTTGAACCTAATATATATGTTGAACAGGACAAAGATTTAAACTGGGTGTCTACAGCATTTACACAAACTGCCCAAGATTCTGCGTTTAAGGTAGACCCAAAGGTGGTGCGGTGGCGGGATGCGGATGTGGTGGTGGTGCCAAGATCTGAAGTGGGAATCAAACAACCACCGATGAGATTTACTGAGGTTAGGGGGAAAAGTAAATTTATCGACGGAGGTGAGCTGATTCGCTTTGATGTAAATAGTCAGCCGTTAAGTGGGGGAAATTTAAAGGTTAAGGGAGATTACCGCCTCTCTCAAGAAGAAACTGACTTGCACCTTGATGTCGATAACGTGAGTGCGGCAGAGGTTAGTAAAGTACTTCTGATTCCCCTGAAGCTTCAAGGGGGTAAACTGGGTGGCAACCTGAGAATACAACGGAATAATGCTGAACAGCCTTGGCAGTATTGGGGTACGATCAACTTTTCCGACACCATCGCCCGCTTAGAACCCTTGCCCCAACTGTTCACTGAAAGCAACGGTAAGCTGAGCTTTCGAGGAAGTCAGATTTGGCTCAATAACATAACTACCAGATTCGGTCAAGTACCTGCCCAAATTGGGGGAATGCTGGATATTGAGTCAGGCTACAAGCTCAGAGTAAAAAGCGAACCGGTTGAGATACAGCAGTATGCACAGACGTTTGGGATCAAAGAGCTACCAGTAAAAACTTTAGGTAAAGCACAGGCTACGTTTCAGGTCACTGGAGCTATCGACAACCCGATTGTGATTGGAGAGGCGTTTACCACCACTCCCGCCACCCTTGACCAGGTGAAATTCAGCTCTATTACTGCTGACTTTAGCGTTATTAATACTGAGCTGGCCATTAGAAACTTGCAGGCAAAACCAACAGTGGGTGGCTTAGTCACAGGCAAGGGGGATATCAAATTTATGGATCAGGGGGGGGCACACGACAACTTAACCACATAGCGCCGCAGTTTATCGCCACCTGTTTAATATTGTCATAAACAAAAGTCTCTTTAATTAAAAGCTTATATTGTGGGTACAATAGCTTACAACTCATATGAAACCTCT
>NZ_JAAHGN010000618.1:0-4436 GCF_010672485.1 Moorena sp. SIO2C4
CTCAACAGCGGTAACGGGTGTTCGTTGTTGGCATCAAAGAAGAGTTAACTTTCCCTAAGTCTTTCCCGAAAAAAAACCTTTTATTGATAGCTTGTCGATTAGATTAAATTAAAATTCAAAAAAATAGCCGTAGAAATAATATCCACAGGTGCGACCCTCAGGTCGCACCTGAGGTAAACAGAATTTTTTCCCTGTTCCCGTCTTGATCCCAAGCGCGAGTGGGGGAAACCACGGCAGACCGCGAGTGGCGCATGGGTCTGTGTGCGGAACCTGCGTCCGCACACAGACCCATGCGCTGCCTCCCCAAGACCGCACTGCCTCCCCTGTTCCCTTGCTGCATCGCTATTCCTTATTTCCTGTTACCTGCTCCGAAGTCCCTGCTCCCTAAAATACTAATCAAAGCTTTATGGCGTAAAGGATAAAGCAACTGACTTGAAGTTATACCGTTTATAGTTAGGGTTTTTGATAATAAAAAATTATCACATATATAAAAATTTATAAAGTGTTATGGAACTGACTTGAAGTTACACCGTTTATAGTTAGTATTTTTGATAATTTTTTTTTTTTATCATATATTTAATAGATTGTCAATATTTCTGGGTAATAATCTTGTTTTGGTTAAGCTTAACAATTTTTTAATATTTTAAATCCAGATCATTTCATTATCCTGTGATAGGATACTCTGGGTGCAGAAAATTCCGGTAAGCGCAATAAAAATTAACCCAAAATCTGATCCAGAGCAATAGCAAGGATTAGGCTCATATTAAGAAGTGATTTGTAGTACTATGGTAATTGTTTTAAATAGTGCTGATCAGACTGCATCTTTATTGATTATTGCGCTTACCCTGTGCAAAAAAGGTAAAACAAGAAAAAAAGTGATATCATGACCGAGATTAATCAAGGATCGTCAAAAACGGCTGAAGAATGGTGTGGCAATAGTACAGAAATGTCCTTGCACCAAGGCATCAAAATAAATTCGGTCTTAGATAAAGAAAGACTAGATTCACCAACTACAATCGATAGCCAGGCTCTGCGCGAAATTGATCAGGAATATCTATGTTGGGGGGATACGGTTCACTATCAAGAGCGACCGATCATTGTAACTGGTTGTAAGGGTGGATTGGTTTTCGACGATGAAGGCAAATCTTATATCGATACGGGAATGTGGCACTCAAGTTGTAACTTTGGGTATCGCAATCCAGAGATTGAATCAGAGGTTACTAAACAACTCCATACATTACCTCAAGCCAATGGCGACTTTCTACATCGTGAAAAATTATTAATCGCCAAACAAGTAGTAGATGCGATGTATGAAAGAACAGGTGTCAAAGGCCGAGTATCTTTTAATGTGGGCGGCGCACTTGTGGTGGAAGATGCCCTAAAGATTATTCGTAAAAACACCCGCAAGAATAAAGTAGCTGTGATGATGGGTGGTTATCATGGTCGCTCTCTTGGTACTCTCAACCTTTCGAGTAGTCATCGATATCGACAGTATTTTAATGAGTTCTCAGAACGGGCAGTTATGTTTCCGTTTGCTAACTGCGCTCAGTGTTTCTATGAAAAGGAACGGGAAACCTGTGACTTATACTGCGAGAGCATGATTCGGAAGGCATTCTCCAACGAATTTTATGGCATCGCAAGTGAGACCAGTTCAGAAGTGGGTGCGATAGTTGTAGAACCTTGTCAAGGACGAGGCTACACCATCCCACCCAGGGATTTCTTTAAAGGGTTTATCAGTGAGTTACGACAAAAGCACGGACTTCTTGTCTTTGATGACGAAATTCAAGTTGGGATGTACCGTACTGGTAAATTATTTGCCTTCGAACATTTTGGGTTTGTGCCAGATATTATTACTTTGAGCAAATCCTTCACCAATGGTTTGAGTCCAGTTAGCTTAGTCTGGGCGCGAGAAGACCTAGTAGCACCAGACTTTTTCACTCCTGGACACGCTCACAGCAATTTTGCTAACCATCCTCTCGGAACTGCTGCTGCTTTAGCAACATGGCGTTATATGCTGGCACAAGACTACGAAAGATCAGTGCCAGCAAAAGGTTTGTACTTTTTGAGCAAACTAAAAGAACTCCAAGCCCGTCATTCCTGTGTCTATAGCGTAGATGGACTCGGACTTATACTTAACATGGTTTTTGCTGATGAAAAGGGTATACCTTACAAAGGGTCTGCCAAACTAGCAGCAAGCATTGCTCAGGATAATGATTTTATTTGGAAAGACCAGAGTTGGCGCATGATTCTCCAAACCGGAGGATACGACCTGAACGTTTTGAAATTTGCTCCTTATCTTGATATCAGCTACGAGGAAATTGATTGCACTATTGGTGTTTTAGATCAAGTCCTACACAAACTTGATATCCTATTATGTCCAACCCCTGAAACCGCAGGAGCTATTTAATGAGAGCAGCAGTTTTATCCAAAGCCAATCAAGTAGACATTCGCGATTTTCCTGAGCCTAGCAAGACTCAAGATAATGAAGTCATTGCTAAGGTAGAATTTGTGGGAGTCTGTAAAACAGACCAGCAACTAACCGCAGCAGGCTTAGATAAAGATTGTATTCTTGGTCATGAAGTAGTCTGTAGCCTGCCTAATCAAAAAGGTCATTTTGCCCTCAATAATGAGATTTCCTGTGGAAAATGTAGTTATTGTTTAGAGGGATTAACTAGTCATTGCATCAATCTCCAAGAACTTGGAGTAAATGAACATGGAGGGTATGCTGAGCAAATTTGTGCTCCTATAAATTCCCTACATCCTTTTGAATTCTCCAATCCATCTTTAGGGGTGCTCATTGAGCCTTTAAGTTGTGCAGTAAGGGGAGTAAAACGGATTCTAGCTGGTGTTAATATATTAGCTACTTCACGCCCTAAAGTCCTGGTGATTGGGGGGGGTATTTCAGGTACTCTAATTACCTACCTCCTAAATCATTCCCCCAACTTCAAGGGAGAAATTAAAGTTTACGATATCACCAAAGAGCCGCTCCCTTGGCTAAACAAATTGGGAATTGAACGGATCGAAGTTCCAGAACCAAACCAGGCACATGTGGTGGTGGAATGTTCCGGTTCACCAGGGGGTCTGGCTACAGCACTAGATCTTGTTCGTAAAGGCGGTTTAGTCTGTATCTATGGTGTTCCTAAACAAGGAATTTCTTTACCGATTTCTCCCCATGAGTTATTTATGCGAGAGATTGCGGTAGTGACATCTTTTGCTGGTGCTACAGACGAAACCATTGCGGCTGCGATCGCATCCATCAAGGGCGACGAGGCATTCTTTGAACAACTGTTGGGTCGGTTTATCCCTCTAGAGAAGCTTCCTATAGAATTGACTAATTGGAGTCCACAGCCTGGAACCCGAACTGTTGTAGATCTCGACGCTTGAGGAAGATTCTGATGCAGGATGTAGCTGTGATCTTTGATATGGATGGTTTACTAATTGATAGTGAACCGTTTTGGTCTAAGGTAGAAATCGAAGTCTTCAATGACCTTGGCATTCCCATGAACGAGAGTATGTCTTCTCAAACAATGGGTTTGCGAAACGATGAGGTGGTCAAGTATTGGTATGCTCGATTTCCTTGGACTGGTATGAGCCAAGCTGAGGTATGTCGAACAATGATTGCTCGGATGAGTGACCTATTGATGACCATGGGACAACCGATGCCAGGTGCAATTGAAACCGTAAACTTGTGTCGGGAATTAAACTTACCCCTAGCCCTAGCCACGTCATCTCCCATCGGTCTAATTGATACAGTACTCAAACGGCTCGATTTAAAGGATGCCTTTGATGTGATTACATCAGCAGAAGCCGAGGAATTTGGTAAACCCCATCCAGCAGTATATCTCACCGCTAGCCGTCGTCTGGGTATAGAACCAACCAAGTGTGTTGCCTTAGAGGATTCGGTTCGTGGCGTGATTAGTGCCAAAGCTGCCAGCATGGCATGTATTGCAGTTCCAGCACCAGAAAATCTAGAGGATGAACGTTTTGCGATCGCAGATGTCACCCTTGAATCCCTAGAACAAATCACTGAGCCTTGGCTGAAAAAGTTTTTAGCTCATGATAGCTAGGCTCAACCTAGGCTAAACATGTAGCTTAAACTAGCAGAGCACTAAAGGTTAGTTTCGTAGGGTGCGTTAGGGGAGCCCTAATTTTCCGCCTCGTAGCCAGGGTTAGGTTGCTGCCCGTAACGCACCACAGGGTCAAACAGCTTTAATGAGTTGCTAGTGGTGCTTTAGGGGGGCCCTAATTTTCCGCCTCGTAGCCAGAGTTAGGACAGCCCGCTCGGAAATGAAACGGGCAAGATGCCCATTCCACCCAGATGCCCATTCCACCCAGATGCCCATTCCACCCAGATGCCCATTCCACCCAGATGCCCATTCCACCCAGATGCCCATTCCACCAAGATGCCCATTCCACCCAGATGCCCATTCCACCCA
>NZ_JAAHGN010000619.1:0-4431 GCF_010672485.1 Moorena sp. SIO2C4
ATCCCCCTTAAAAAAGGGGGACTTTGAGTATGGCTCCCCCCTTATTAAGGGGTGCTGTGGTGGATCATAATCTTGCGGAAAACTTTGAAAACACGCCCTATGGGGGCACAATCATACTCAGAATCAGCAACGCCTTATTTGAAAGTAAAAGACAGAAGTATTGAACTTCGGCTCAGGGAATAGTGACACGTGACAAGTTAAAAATGAACAATAAATTATCCTTACAAACTCTAGTACGCCAGTTTTATCGTTTTCTAATCCATAGTACTAGAGTTGAGTATGACAGAAATAATCTAAGACGCTCGGCGATTATATTTTCACCCCATCAGGATGATGAAACCCTTGGTTGTGGTGGAACAATTATCCGTAAAAAGCAAGCCGGAGCCGATGTAAAAATTGTTTTTATGACAGATGGATGTCAATCTCATGCTCATCTGATTCCAGAAAATCAGGTAAAATCAATACGTGCTAATGAAGCCTTGGCAGCAGCTCAAAAACTTGGTCTGCAAAAGCATGATGTCAGCTTTTTGGAATTCAAAGATGGAACATTAGATAAAACCCGAAATTTGGCTATCCATAACGTCGCCAAAATTATTCTTAACTATCTTCCTGAAGAAATTTTTATTCCCTACTACAACGATGGGGTATCTGACCATAATGCTACCAATGAAATTGTCGTAGCTGCACTCAAAACAATTAAATTTGATGTGACAGTTTATGAGTATCCTATATGGTTCTGGAATCACTGGCCCTGGACAAGGGTCGAAGGGAGTAAACCAAACCTGGTATCTTTTTTTAAAAAAACTATGATGTCAGGGTTTCGCTTACTGAATGATTTTAGATTATCTGTCTATATTGGTGATGTTTTTGATATCAAACGTACTGCCCTAGACCAACATCAATCTCAAATGAAACAACTCATTGCTCATCCACGCTGGCTAACCCTGAGGGATGTGTCAGAAGGGGAGTTTTTAGACTGCTTTTTTAAAAAATATGAATTATTTCGTCGATATAGTTTGACTCATAATTCTGAAGAGTATTGATGCAGTCGCTCATGGGGAGGGGCTGTGTGCGGAACCTGCGTCCGCACCTTGTAAGCCCCGTGGAAACCCCCAAGACCGCGCTGCATCGCTAGCGATAAATTAGCCAATTTGGCAACTTCATTTAAGATAATAATGAAATCATAAGTAACAAGAGTGTTCAAGATTTTTATCAGTCATATCAGTTCTGGATATATGGGACATCATATATCCATTTGATTTTTTGTTAATCTTGACAATGTCAGCTATCATCTATCAAATATAAAATTCATAAATAGATATTAAACAACACTATATAAACATTAAGTAAGAATATGCAACAATTAAATCCACCAGAAAATTTAGTAAACAAATCCTTCACAGACTCATTCTCAGACAACTGTTGTGCAGGTAAAACCATTGGTACTAAAAGTTCCAGTGGTGCAGTTCGTAAGGGTATAGATGTCGAAAAGCTGATTGGGATTGACAATGGCGCATTACGTCTCCAGCCCCTGCTAAAACCTGCGTGGGGCAGACAGGGGATTGCGTATGGTCCGTACACCCGTACCAATGGACTGGCCTTTGGAGTGTTTCTGAGCAATGGTCATAATACATCCCAGACCGAAAGGATTGAACCCCTAACAGAACGACTTCATCGGTGGATGATTGGTCCTGAGACAGATAAACCGGCTAAACGACTTCTGCGTTGGACTTCCAGTCAGGGAAAAAGCAGGATGCTGCGAAAGCTCCTATGGTGGATTCGTAGTACCTCCAGAATTTCCAAATATTTCAAACCATTTAAATTGCCAAATATTGATGAGAATCTGGCAGTGGGTTGGTTCCCCAGGGAAGTTCCTGTTGACGCGACTGCAGAGGGAAATGCCTTTATTGTTCATGCCACTGGGACAGAAAATGGAGAGTTGTGGACTCGCTTGGGGGGGTATCTACTCTCAGCATTTAGGGGCTTACAAAATCTCCAGGTTTATTACATCGTGGTTTTGCGGGAAAAGGGAGCTGCCTATTATGCTGCTTCTGTTCCTAATGCTCATGGTCTTGCGGCTTACCCTAACATGCGTCCCATTGCTATTGATCCTTTCAATGATGATGCCACAGTATATGCTGGTGTATACCAAAGTATTTTGGGACAGAATGGTTTTGAAGTCGATACGCGAATCTATGGCGCTAATGTAGCCGAAATTTCAGACATCGCCACCTGGTACGGTACAGCTCACGCAGCAGATGACCTGATTGGTGATGGTTTGCTAGATGGTGCTGAAGCGGACAAGGGTGGTTTCTGGAGTGTCTCTCAAGGAAGTTATGAGTTAACAGCTGATGGTGCTAGAGCCACTCAACCGGATAGCCTCGCTATGTTGGAGTGTCCCACACCCTCTGGGCTAATCCATTTGCTGGTGGAAACCTCTACTCAGATAACTGGAGTCCGCATTGTGTGGCGTGTTCAGGATAAAAACCAATTCTGGAGTTTCCTAGCAGACGGGGAGAAATGTCAACTTATGATTCAAGACCATGATAGCTGGGAATGTTTAGCTGTGAGCGATCTATGGTATTTACAGCCAAGAGCGATCAACTCTTTACAGATATTAGATGATGGTAAGACCTTCAGCCTGTACCTCAATGGCCAGTTAGTCTTTAACAAGTGCTTTACAGATACCCGCCTGCAAAACGCTACCGGTGTTGGCATTGGTGGGATTAACCCTAATAATAGTCTGTATTTTCGCTCCTTTGAGGCTCACCCACGCACTATCCCTATTCCTTCCGAACTTGACCTAGGCTCCCCTTGGGTAGTAGAGGGTACCGAAATAGCTATCACTGAAGATTTTGCTGGTGCAGCTGGGGACTTGATGGGAAAAACCACCACTAGTGGTAGCAAAGTCTGGCATCGGAATATTGGGCTAGGGGTAATTAAGCTGACTGGGAATAGTACAGCCAAAGTCCAAGCTGATGCTAAGCATCCTAATCCAGGTCGCACTGCCTACACCATTGATTGGGATCAGCCAGAAATAGCGGATTTACAGGTAGACATTACTCCCCCTGGAACTAGACGAGGACAGGGAGAAAAAGGTCGTGGAGGGTTTATCTTTTGGCAAGATGATGACAATTATATCACTATCAATAACTGGTTAGATGACTGTTACGGTGGTGCTTCAATGTCTTCCTTTTTCTATCTCAATGGCTTTGAAGAATTATTTGATGCTGTCTGGACAAATGTGGGTAAACGCATTTCCTGGGGTGTCTCTCATCGGCTCCGCATGGTTTTTGATGGCATGAATTACATGATATTCATCAATGATGAGCCAGTATTGTATCGTGCCCTGACAGATGTTTATCCAGATGCGGCGCGTCTTAGAATTAATCGAGTTGGGATTGTTGCTAACTGGGAATGGGGCAACGATACAGGAAGTGTATTTCAAAACTTTGTAGCAAAGGTGTAGAGTCATGAATTTAAGCAATCAACAGGTAACCCTTAACCATGGAGTAGGTGCAGGACTAAAATTCCATGGGGATGGTTCTAATCCTGATTTTGCACGTGGTACCTATGAACTTCCACTTCAGAACGCTTTAGCAAGCTGCTTAAACCGTGATCATATCTTCTATGATATCGGTGCTAATATTGGATTTTTTACTATTATTGCTGCGAAGCTAGTTGGGCCATCTGGACAGGTTTATGCTTTTGAGCCAGTCCCAAACAATGCTGACATTATTCGACGGAATGTCGAGCTTAATAGCTTCTCCAATGTTACTGTTTTCCCACAAGCCGTTTCTGAATCAACCGGAACCGGAGAATTGTTGCTGGCCCATCATTCAGGGGGAGCTACTTTAGCTACAGCGGGTACACCTCCAGATCTCAGGGGTGAAATGACAGTTGACCTTGTGTGTATTGATGATTTGGTGTCCCAAAAGACTTTGAAACCCCCAACGGTCGTGAAAATTGATGTGGAAGGAGCAGAAATTAATGTTTTAAGGGGGATGATCCAAACTATTAAAGAGTATCAGCCCATCCTGATTTATGAAGTAGATGATGGTAATCAAGAGTCCTTTAAACTGAAGAATCAAACCATTGAGATTTTTATTGACTCTCTAGGATATAAAATCATGCCCCTGGAACCAGCTTATCCCAATATTCCCTGGTATGTTGGACATGCGATCGCGTTTTCAAAACTTAACTGAAAATGCTATAAGCGCGTTTGTATCTCGGTTGTAAACACACGAATTGCCGAAAAAGGCAATAGGCAATAGGCAATAGGCAATAGGGGAAAGTTGCGTAGGGTGCGTAGGGTGCGTTAGGGGCGGGCTTGCCCTCATGTTCAACCTCGTAGCCAGTGTTGGGGCAGCCCGCCCCGTAACGCACCACCCAAGGGCTAGCGTCATTTTCCGCCTCTTCACGCTTTGTTGA
>NZ_JAAHGN010000062.1:0-14694 GCF_010672485.1 Moorena sp. SIO2C4
TAGAGCTTCCCTCAAAACCAGCTTTGTTATCTAACTCCGGAACTGTTATTTCCCCTAATTAGCAAACATCCCCAAATCCGCGAACATTTTTATCGTCAGGCCCAAGGGCAAAATTCCCTGCTGATGCCGTCGGAGAGTCCTTTGGCAGAAGCCGAGAAAGGGAGAGTGGGGGAAGTAGAAAGAGTAGCGGAGAAGAAAGACATCCCCACCTCAGGAGACGAAAAGCCCAAGCAAACCATTAGCAAAGCTTACTTTCCTAGCCCTACTCAAAAAGTTGGTCATTTGTGGCAGCGAGTGATCCGGCGCTATCCGTTTTTTGCCCAACAGAGTGGTTCTGACTGTGGTGCTGCCTGTCTGGTGATGATCGGTCGTTATTGGGGGAAACGATTCAGTGTTAATCGCTTGCGAGATATCTCCAATGCCGACCGTAATGGCGCTTCATTGCGGGGACTATCAGCGGCTGCGGAAAGTATTGGCTTTTCCACTCGACCGGTGAAAGCTAGTTTGGATCAACTGGCAAAACAACAGCTACCTGCTATTGTTCACTGGGAAGGAAAACACTTTATTGTTGTTTATGAAATTACCAACAAGCATGTGGTAATTGCTGACCCTGGTCTTGGTCAGAAAACTCTGAGCCACCAGGAATTCAAAGCAGATTGGACTGGTTATGCACTGCTACTGGAACCCACAGCAATCCTGAAGGATACCAAAGAAAGTAAGACCTCCTTCTGGCAATTTTTTGAGTTGGTCAAGCCTCACAGTGTCGTGTTGCTGGAGGTGTTTTTTGCTTCCCTGATGATCCAGATCTTTGGTCTGATTACACCGATATTTACCCAGATAATTTTAGACCGAGTGGTGGTGCAACGGAGCACCCTCACCCTAACTGCTGTGGGGTTAGGATTGCTGATGTTTACTATGTTTCGGGTTGCGATTACCGGGTTGCGGCAATATTTGCTTGACCACACCGCGAATAAGGTAGACCTAGCACTGATTGTCGGGTTTATCAGCCATACCTTGCGATTACCTTTGGGTTTCTTTGAGTCTCGTTTTGTGGGTGATATTACCTCCCGGATTCAGGAAAATCGTAAAATTGAGCGGTTTCTCACCGGTGAAGCGTTATCTATCCTGCTAGATTTACTAACAGTTTTTATCTATGTGGGTTTGATGTTTTGGTACAGTTGGAAGATGGCGCTGCTAATCTTAGTAATTGTGCCACCCTTTTTCCTGCTGGCGTTGATTTCTACACCCTTTTTAAAACGAATTTCTCGGGAAGTATTTCATGCGATCGCAAAAGAAAGTAGTTATCTGATTGAAGTCCTTTCTGGTGTCCGCACTGTCAAGTCTACAGCAGTTGAGCAAACCGTACGCTGGCATTGGGAAGAGTTATTAAATAAAGAAGTTAAAACTAACTTTTCTGGGCAGGTTATTAGCAATCGACTCCAGATTTTCAGCAATACCATCGAGGGGTTAGCCACTACCGCACTGCTTTGGTTTGGGGCATGGTTGGTGATTCAAAATCAGCTTACCATTGGGCAATTGGTCGCTTTTAATATGTTGCTGGGTCAAGTGATCACCCCTTTCAAGCGGATCACGGTACTGTGGAATGAATTTCAGGAAGTGGTGATTGCCATGGAGCGGATCAATGATGTGCTGGATTACCAACCAGAAGAAGATTTGCACCATCAGGCACGGCAATCATTACCTGAGTTGCGCGGTCACATTCGCTTTGATCAGGTCACCTTCCGCTATCACCCAGAAAGTGAGAGCAATGTTCTGGAAAATCTTAGTTTTGAGGTAAAACCAGGGCAAATGGTAGCCCTAGTGGGGCGCAGTGGTTCCGGGAAAAGCACGATTTCTAAGTTGATGTTGGGGCTGTATCTTCCTTCAGATGGGAAGGTGTTGATTGATGGGCAAGATATCACCAGTCTTTCCTTAGGCTCCTTGCGCCAGCAAATTGGTGTGGTGGATCAAGATACCTTTCTGTTTGGAGGAACAATTCGACAAAACATCGGTCTGGCTTATCCCTCAGCTAGCTTAGACGAAATTATCACAGCAGCAAAACTGGCCGGTGCCGATGAATTTATCCGAAAACTGCCCATGGGCTATGAAACCGAGATTGGGGAGGGAGGAGGGATGTTGTCTGGGGGACAGCGACAGCGTTTAGCCATTGCTCGCGCCCTGTTGGGAAATCCCCGCCTATTAATTTTCGATGAAGCCACCTCCCACCTGGATGCGGAATCCGAGCGGATTATTCAGACCAATCTCAATACCATTCTCAAAAACCGCACCACCCTAGTTATTGCTCACCGTCTTTCTACCGTACGCAAAGCTGACCTGATTTTAGTCCTGGATAGAGGCGTCTTGATTGAAAGCGGTACTCACGAAGACTTAATGGCAAAGCGAGGACATTATTTCTATCTCAATCAGCAGCAGTTATAGCGCTACGCGCAAGTCAGAAGTCAGAAGTCAGAAGTCAGAAGTCAGTAGGGTGTGGGGTTTGGGCTTTGGGCTTTGGGGTTTGGGAAAAAATCCGTTGATTACTCTTGCCTCTTGCCTTTTGCCTTTTGCCTATTCCCGATTCCCGATTCCCGATTCCCGATTCCCTTTTCCAATCAACTATGTTCACAACTCAAATGGAAATACTGCTATGCCTGAAAATCATACATTGAATGGACATAGTCCTACTCAAACTATTCCAGACCAGGGTCCCTATCAGGAGTTACTCACCCAAGAAACGACTCCTCAACCTAGGAATAATCAACGACTCCAGGGTCATGAATGGTCTTATGCTACTAAGGAACTGCTTGATACATTACCCCAGGTTTGGACAAGGGGATTACTGTATTTTTTGATAGTATTTATCGGTATTGCCTTACCTTGGGCGATATTCGCTCAGGTAGATGAGACGGGGAAAGCTAGAGGAAGATTGGAACCTACGGGGGAAACCATCAAACTTGATGCGCCAGTAGCAGGAACCGTAGCAGCAATTAAGGTCAAAGAAGGGGAATTGGTAACGGCTGGTCAAACCTTACTAGAACTGGAATCGGAGTTAGTTAGCACTGAACTTCAGCAGGAACAAAAAAAATTAGAAGGGCAACAGAATCGCCTGAATCAATTAGAGGTGCTGAAAAACCAATTGATACTGGCTCTGCGTACCCAGGAGCAACAAAACCAAGCTCAAGAGTTAGAAAAACAGGCGCAAGTCGAGCAAGCACGGCAGAATCTGGAAGCCTTCAAGTTCGCCTACAGTTTACAAAAGGAAGAACTATTGGCACAAATAGATCAAGCACGGCAGGCTATTGAATCTAGCAAGGTTTCCTATGAATTAGAAACCATTCGTTTAGAAAGTGCTGAGGAAAGAATTCCCCGTTACCAAAACGCTTATGAAGAGGGGGTTTTGTCCAAAGAACGCTTTTTAGAGGTGCAACAGTCAGCTAAAGAAGCCCAGAAAACTATAATCAGAACTGAATTAGAAATAAAACAAGCTCAGTCTCGCCTTAAAGAGCAACAAGGTACTTATCAAAAGACGATTCATCAAGCCTCTGCTGATATTAAACAATCTCGCCTGCGCTTGCAAGAGCAAGAACGTAGTTATAAAACTTTAGTTCATTCTGGTAAGCTAGCTTTACTAAAAAGTGAGGAACAACTGAAGAATATAGAAACCCAAATTACTACCCTCAAAGCAGAAGCATCTCAGACTAAAAGTCAGATTAAATCCTTGGAATTTCAGTTAAATCAAAGGATGTTAGCGGCCCCGATCGAGGGAATCGTGTTTCAGTCACCGATTAAAAGTGCCGGGGCTGTGGTGCAACCTGGAGACACTATAGTCGAGATTGCTCCACAAGAGTCCTTCCTTTCCCTGCGAGCCCAGATCGCTATTTCAGAAAGTGGCTCCTTACGGGAAGGAATGGCAGTAAAAATGAAGTTTGATGCTTATCCGTTTCAAGATTATGGAGTAGTAGAAGGAAAGGTAATCAAAATTTCTCCAACCTCCAAGGTGACGGAAACGGAGCAGGGTAAAGTGCCTACCTATGACCTAGAAATTAAACTCAATAAAACTTGTATGCCCACACCAAAGGAATGTATTGCTCTCCGCCCAGGGGACACGGCAACAGCAGAAGTTATTGTCCGGCAGCGTCGGATTATGGATTTAGTTCTGGATCCATTTAAGAAGTTACAGCAGGGGGGTTTGGAATTGTAGCGCTGTGGGGAGTGTAGGAGCTGTGAGGAGTTGGACAGAATCAGCGACTGCATCAACACAATGAGCAAAAATGCTATATGTAACAGTTTTCTCTCCCATGAGGAAGGGATCCCCCTAAATCCCCCTTAATAAGGGGGACTTTGAGGCTATGAAGCGTACCTCATCAATGGGATCAACGCGCTTATAACATTTCTCATAGTAATGAAGTACACAAGATTTTTTCCCTCTTGCCTATTGCCTATTGCCTATTGCCTATTGCCTACTCCCTACTCCCTGCTCCCTACTCCCTACTCCCTGCTCCCTACTCCCTATTCCCTATTCCCTGTTCCCTATTCCCTTACTGTCCAATCAACAATTACCAATAAATAATCATGTTACCAGCTATTACGATTACCACGGAAGATATTTTTAACCAAGTTAAACTAACCTGCCAAATCCCTGACATGATTGAAGGGATTGTTACCCGCAAGATTATTGCGGCTACTGCGGAAAGTGCTGGCATCGGTGTAGAAATTGAAGAGCTTCAAAAGGCAGCAGACCAATTCCGGTTAATGAACAAACTTGAGAATTCAGAAGACACTTGGGCATGGCTGCAACAACACAGTATGTCTTTAGATGATTTTGAAGAGATAGTGTATACTAATTTGATAGCTGGTAAGGTAGTTCAACATCTGTTTGCGGATAAGGTTGAACCCTATTTCTTTGAACATCAGCTCGATTATGCTGCTGCAGTGATTTACGAAGTCGTTTTAGATGATAAAGACCTAGCCATGGAACTGTTTTATGCCCTGGATGAAGGGGAGACAAGTTTCTATGAGATTGCTCACGAATACATCGAGGATATTGAGTTACGGCGCTCTGGAGGATATCGGGGAATAGTTAAGCGTCAGGAGTTTAAGGCGGAAATTTCTGCTGCTGTCTTTGCTGCTGAGCCGCCACAGTTGCTGAAGCCGATTGTTAGTTCTAAGGGAGTGCATCTAATTTTGGTTGAGGAGATTGTTAAATCGGAATTGGATGAGAAGTTGCGGTCTGAGATTATGTCTGATTTGTTTACTGGGTGGTTGAAGGGAGAGATTGGGTAAGTTGAAGTTGTTAAGGAAATTGAAGCCAGTAGCTTAAGTTCTAAGTCTTAACTCCAACTTTTAAATTAATACTGACTGTACTAGTTTTCATGTCTAGTTATTAATTTACTGTCACACCGTTGGTTACATCCAATGGTGTGTAGATATCTTCAGAGCCAGGATTGAGGTAGGGACGCTCTAGGTCAATCCCCATCTGCTCAAAGTGTTGAATTATATATTTCATTCGAGCTTCTGGGGATTCATCACCGTTTTGATGGGCTTCCAGCAAGGCATTGGCAACAATTTGGCAGCGGTTCATTCCAAGATTTTCAAAAAGTATAAATTGCTGTTGAGGTGATTCTGCTAAACTCAGCCCTGGCGCAAGCGCCTTAGTGAATAAGGGAACTTGAGTTTGAAAATTAGGTTGGCTTTCGGAGTAAACAGCCTGTAATACTTGCCGAATCAAATTGTAGTTATCCCGACGAAATATAAGAAATCCTGAGTCATAGCGCCCGTAGTTATAAGGATTGTAAGAGACTAGAAAGTTGAAGGAAACTTTGGCTGCATTCAATCCTGTGGTCAAATTTTTCATGACAGTAACTGCACCTTCAGGACTGAAGTTAAAGTAAACAAATACTGATGGACTCTCAGGATAAATGCCTACGTCTCCAATTGCATTATAGAACCCACGCTCAATGGTACTAGATGGGCACCAGACTGCTACTAGATCGCCGACAGCAGGCAAGGGATCTGCTAATTCAAGATCGCGAGATGGCTGAATGTGTAGAGTAACACCTAAACGTTCTACTGCCAGACTGCCATCAGTTTCCTGTCTGAGTACCCGATGACCTGGGATAAAGGTACCTTTTCCTGTATTGTTATCGTGGAGTTGTTGATAGAATTCCCAGTCTATTTCAAAAGCTGTGTTTTTTGAGCCAATTTGATAATCTTTCTTAACTGCTTGTTTTTTTTCTAATCCAAGTAAGCCACTGTAGTAAATGTCATAGATCAAGTTGCATAGGAGTGAGCTAAGGTACTTATCCTGAACCTCCTGAGGTAGTTTTTGAAGCTGTTTTATGACATCATCTATAATTGGTGGAGATTCGTAATTATGATAGCTGACCAAAAAAACAGAAGGTTTAACTTTAACGTTACTAGCAATATCCTGAAGTATTTGGAGTAGTTCCATAACAGTTGATATTAATTTGATAAAATAATTGACTACAATCAACTAAAGTAATTCATATTCTTTGATACCAAAAACAGATTTAAATGATTCTTCTGGCTGACAGATCAGACTTTTTGCTAATTGAAGCAGACAAATGCTTTGATTATTGAAGCCTGAAAAAGACTGAATCATTGCTATAATTTTGTAGATTAAGGCAAGACCAGAAAACTGAATTACTCGCTTAGTAAATTCAGGACAGTCTTCTAAAACTTTGGGAAAACTACTAAGATAAACTCTAGTCAAGGCAACAACTGAAGGTTGAATAATCTCTAAAGGTATTGTGGCTAGCTGGAGAGATTTATTCAATTCAATATCAGGATGCACAATTAAGCTGTTAAGCCACAATAAAAAATAGCCAGCTATCGCTGTTCCTAAATCAAAGGCTGGATCGCCCCAGCTACAGTCCTCCCAGTTAATCATTTTTGCAAAACTCTGCTCAGACTTATTGGATTTAGATAAAAGTTCCTCCCAGTGCCATGGAATTAAAATATTATTTAACAGAGGTTTGTTGTGGGTTAGGCAATAGTGACTATGCTCAAGTACAAGCTTTTTGACTGCTGTTCTCAACCATTCATGCCCTTGATATAAATTAATAAACTTATAAGTTTCTGGGGGCGAATTGAAGAAAGTTTCAGGGTCTAATCGGTCTTCTAGATAAACAGGATAAGGAAACTGGTAGCGAAATTTTGCTTCAACAGTCTGATTCATGAAATCGCAACAATTGTGAGAATTTAGAGTGTCACGATGTAGAGCTGCTAAAGTAAAGCCAACTAATTCTGCAATTTTGATTGGAAATATTTTTTGATTGTTGTAATAACTTTCCAAGTCAATATAATCCTTTGGATATTTATAAATCATGATCGAATTGGTTTTATTAAAATAGGATATTTCTGGATATAGCGAGATAATATAACTCAAATCTGGACAAGAATTAAAAAATCTATAGAGCTGCCATTCATTGTCAATTTTGTTAGTGGTATCACTATTGTGGTGATGAATATCCTGTTTAACAACTAGCTGGCAATCACTTATTAGGACGATCTTCCAATTACTGTTACCTTGAAACTCAATACTCATTGATTCTAGGTCTTGTTCTGAGAATAGTCCAGTATCAATTAAGTATTGAGATAGATTTTTTGAGCATAGCTTAATTGTCACAAATAGTCTCCTTTCTTTTTAATTTATACATTTTTTTGATAAGCTTGAATAAAAAAAATGGGAGTAATGATACTGATAAGGCATCAAACTCCCAATATAGATCAAAGTTTCCTAGGCAAACTACTATGTGTAATTAGTTACCGCCAGGGCTTTGCTGAACTGAGGGATGAATTCTTGAAAGCGATAGCCTCTGCATTGCCTCCTAAATCCCCATAGCATAATTGGGGGATTTAGACAGTTTTGTTACCCCCAGGTTGGCTCCAGGCAGGCAAAATGATACCGTCATTAAGCTAGAAACTAGAAACTAGAACTTGCTTAAAAGCAAGGTTTGTGACTGGACATGCGGTTTTTACTTCACTCTTCACGATAATCTTGCTACTGCGAGCGCCACCAATTATTTGTCCAAGATCATCACTACTCAGTTCATTCATAAAACCTTCAGAATCAGCAAACAATTCAGCGCCAGCAGGTTTGATGTTCTTAACTTCGATGTTAGCCATTTGAGTTTTGCTCCAATAATGAATTTGTGTTGTTGATCAGGAATCAATTAGTAATTTTTGATTCCTATTTTTATCCTATTAAAATTAATTTAGTCTGTCTAGGATTTTTATAGCTTATTGATGCTAAACCAAAAACACTTTTGTCACTAAATTAGATGTAGTTACCTACTGCTAAACCTATTCATAGCTCACAATTAACCTTTACCATTATTCTGATACTTAACCTCTCTCTAATTTAGTGAATCAACTAAACTAGTTATGTCCACAAAACTAGTGAAGCTGAGAAAAAACATAAAAAATAGTCCAAGACTACTCTTGGACTAAAAGACTAAGATTAGTTTCTACCAGTAATTGGTTAAGGCACTTTCGTCCTAGGTTGATACAGTCAACATTTACCCTATTATAATTAAATTAATAAAGGAATTGGATTACCCCCTACCGGATCCACTGGGAAAGACTTGACGGGGATTACCTCAAACCCAGCATCCAGAATTCCAGAGTAGTTTGCGATCGCCTCCAAGGCATTGGAGCAGGGAACAGAGAGCAGGGAGTAGGGAGTAGGGAGTAGGGAGTAGGAAGCAGGGAGCAGGGAGTAGCTGACAAGGGTAGGTTTTTTACTTTGGAGATAGGTAATAGGTAATAGGTAATAGGTAATAGGTAATAGGGAATGGGGAATGGGGAATGGGGAATGGGGAATGGGGAATGGGGAATGGGTAATCGGAACCCACCCCTAACCCCGACCAGGAGGGGAAGAGCGGGAGATGGGTCGGTAATCGGTGGAAATTCTGGGAGATTTTCCGACAGACATATTTGGCGAAATTTCAACAAGAGTGCCAGTACGTAGTCGCCCAAATGTAAAAAACCTACCCAAGTGAGGCAGGGAGTAGGGAGTAGGGAATAAAAATTATCACAATTAATTTAGGATTGCTATAGGAATCAATTAGTAATTTTTGATCTCTGTTTGAATCATACTTGGATTAATTGAGTTGGTTTAGTTTTTTTTATTTTATTGATGTCATAAGTAAACCTTTTTTTTTAGGCTCTACCGAACTGGCTATGTAAAACTTTGAAAAACTAATTATTATAATCCTTATGGGGCGGGAGTTTTAGTTCTTGATAAAATGATTTATTATAAATATAATACCCAATCATATTTAGTGGTAATTTCAGCGTTTTTATGCATACTAGGTTCGGTAGATCCAAAAAAGGTTTAATTTTTGATTACTTCGACTAAGAGAAATTTAATGATGTGTAAATATCTTCAGAATTGGCATTCAGATAAACACGCTCCAAGTCAATCCCCAGCCTAGAAAATTGCCCAAGGATAGCCTTCATCCTTCCTTCAGTGGAATCATCCCCTTGATGCCAAGCTTCCAACAACCCATTGGCCACAATCTGACAGCGATTCATGCCAAAGCTTTCCTGTTCGGCAAATTTTTGGTCTGGTTCTTCTGCTAACCCCAAACCTGGTGCTAGCTCCATGGTAAATAGGGGAACATCTGGCTGAAAATGAGATTGGTGCTCTGTATAAACAGTCTTTAAAACTCCCTCAACAGCGTCATAGTTACGCTTATCAAAGTAGAGTACCCCCGAATCGTGTCGTTCGTAGTCCTTGGGATTGTACAAAACTTTAAAGTGGAACGGAATTTCCATGTCGTTCAGCTGTTGGGTTAAGCTACCCATTACGGCAACTGCACCGTCAGGAGTCAAGTTGAAGTAAATTCGCACAGTCACTGACTGGTCTGTTTGCGGACGATTTGCTTCTAGATTGCCAACGGCCATATAAAAGCCATTTTGCACCAAATTCTTAGGCATACGGATTGCTACTGAATCCCCGACGGTGGCAGATTGCTGGGATGCTGGCAGATGCTGCTCCCGTTCAATATGCAGCCTCAATCCTCCCTTAGTCACAGCCAAAGTGCCATCACTTTCTTCTCTGAGAACAGACCAACCAGGGTCAAAGTAGCCTTTGCCACTATTGCTGTCGTGGAGTCGCTGATAAAATCCCACATCTACTCCCAGGATGGTATTGTTCTCTAGGTCTAGTGGCGCAGCTTCAGTATCTGCTTCCGGTGCGAGAGTATCTCGCATTGAGCCATTGTAATAAATACCATAGAGAAAACTCCGCAGTTGCAGACTGATATATTTTTGCTGCATCTCTTCGGGCATCCGTTGAAAACGTTCCACAGCTTCGGCTGGAATTTCCAACGGTTTGTAATCTGAATGGTGAATAGAGAAGTCTGATTGGATTTTTACTTTGTTAACAATATCGTCTAGAACATCTAGTAATTGCTGATTGGCGACTTGGGATAGTTGAATTTCTCTAGAATCAAGTAGTTGGATCATGCTTTGGTAGGGAGTAGGGAGTAGGGAGTAGGGAGTAGGGAGTAGGGAGTAGGGAGTAGGGAAAAAATCCTGTGTACCTCATAGCTATGAAAAACGCTATAAGTGTCTTAAACAGCGGAAGGACTGAGTTGAATTAATTCAGCAATAGCAGGGCCAAAAATTGTGGGCATGGATTTTTCTGGACGACACAACAAGGTCTTGGCAACCTGAAGCATGGCAATCCCGGCATTACCAAAGGATTTTTGGTACTCAATCATCGCCCGAATCCGTTGAATCAAACCAAAACCGGTAAATTGCACTGCTGTCCGCAAAAAATCAGGTCGGTGTTCTAAAATTTCTGGAAAGGTTTCAAAATACCCTTTAGTTAGGGCAGCAATGGAAGGCTGGAGCTGTTCCAAGGGGGTCATGGCTAAACCTAGGGATTCTTCAATACTTAAAGATTTACTGATAACTAGGCTACTCAGCCAGATTTGGACATAGCTACTGATCAGTGTTCCTAAATCAAACCCTGGGTCTCCCCAACTACAGCGCTCCCAATCAATTAGCCTGACAATGCTGGTACTCTCATGCTCCCAATCTTGGTGCAGAAGGATATTATTTAGCTTTAGGTCATTGTGGGTCAGACAGCAGGGGGCAAAACCATTGCCTAGTTGTGCGATCGCTTGCCCTAAACTATCGTATCGTTGATAAAGGGCAAAGAATTTCAGCCCGTCAGCAGGTACCGCACCAAAAATCTCCGGACCAATTCGTTCTAAACTGTTAACTAATCTAGGCACTTGGTCAGTGGTTATATTATCGGTTTCACTACAGAATAAATCTTGATAGTCTTTACGATTAAATGTATGATGATGGATTTTTCCTAAAAGGGTGCCGATGGTGGCAGCAACCTCTGGAGGAAAGATATTTTCCTTGGCGTAGAAATCCATTAAATCCCGATAGTCATCGAGATAGCGGAAAACCATAATGGAATTCTCACCATCAAAATGCAGCACCTCTGGTATCAAAGAGCGGAGGTTAGCAAGTTCTGGAAATTGCTGTAAGAATTCTTGAATTCGCCATTCATTCAAAAACTCACCAGCGGCTTTCCCTTCCTGGTTATGTCGCTCCTGCTTTACGAGCAGCTTATGACCATCTGGAAAGGTCAGCAATAAGTTAAAGTTCTTGGCTTCCAGTGGCTCAATTTTACTGAGAGCTTGCTCGGAGGGATTGCATAAACCACGAGCAGCTAGATAGTCAAAAACATTATGAGAGTTTAATATGAATGTCATAATTAGGGAACAGGGAACAGGGAACAGGGAACAGGGTAAAAATAGGTGTTTAAAACCTTATTAATAGGAAAAATACTATATTCAGTAGTATAGGTAAAAAGAAAGTTATTCTGCCAATTATTTCTGCTTAAAAACAGACGCAACTAAAACTTTTATGTCCCTAAACTATTCAGGGTAAGTGTGGTAAATGTGATCAATGTGGGAAATGTGGGAAATGTGGGAAATGTGGGAAATGTGGGAAGTGTGGGGAGGGTCGGGAGATAGCGAGATAGCGAGATAGCGAGATGGGGAAAGGGTGCATCTCATATTTGTAAAAAAGATCGGGAGTGTGGGGCGGGGGCGCGGGGCGGGGGCGCGGGGAGTGTGAGGAGTGTGGGAATTTTCTCCCGAATTTTTGCCTAATTGCAAAAGCGATGCAGTGGCCTCACGGGGGTTTCCCCCAAGACCGCTCTGCATCGCTGCTCCCTACTCCCTAGTCCCTGTTCCCTGCTTCCTATTCCATTTGCTCTATAACTAAACTAGTTATGTCATCAAAATATTTAAAAAGAATAGAAAATTATAGAGGTCTGGGTTTTATGATTTATTTGTAAATTATGTAGACTACGGTTGCTGGATAAAATGACATTGGTGACCGAAAATTAAGGATAATTTTCACTTTATTCTGGTAAATCTATGCTTTGAGTATCACAGGCTGATGTATGCGATCGCATTCGTTTTATGATTCTAATGTATGCGATCGCATTCGTTTTATGATTCTAATGTATGCCTTCCCGTAGTGGCTCTGTTCGCGTAGCGTGGCCTTTGGCCTTAAGAGCATCGCGTTTGTTGATGGTAAGCCTTCAGCGGTCAGCCGTCAGCCGTCAGCCTTTAGGTGATAGCTGTTCGCGTTCGCGGAGCGTGGCCAAAGGCCAAGCGTGCGCGTAGCGCATATGCTGATAACTGAATGCTGATAGCTGAATGCTGATAGCTGACGGCTGATAGCTGACGGCTGATAGCTGACGGCTGATAGCTGACAGTCCTATTATGCTTACCTAAGATTATGACAGTTGATGGTCCTATTCAATACTGGTTTGAGCTCAGGACCAGTGGGATAAGGCACCAACTCCACAATTCCATCCTGATTAATGATCCATCCTTGAGCTTCAATAATTGGTGGCTTTTTCGCTGTCACTTGAGGTTCCTGATTGGGTTTTTTCCCCCGATTGCGAGCAGCCCGATACAATTGACGCCTGGTTGCTGAGAAATCTCGCCAATCTATCCAAATGGTTTCACCTTTGAGGGGGTCAGTGGGGTCAGTGGGTAAGCCCCCTCGTCCAAGCAGAGCAAATCCATTCTGCTCATCATCGGTGCTACAGCCTGTGGCAATGAGTAGACCGGTATCGATGATAGTTGCTGGTAATGGGATTAATCCCAGGTTTTGAGTTGGGTCTGGGTTGCTAATGTTGATTTGACCATCAATACCAAATTCAGAACTGGCAGTAATCTGGCTATCTGGAGACAGAAACAGACCTTGAGTAGTGATTTGAATATTACCGCCAGGACCAAATATGGCGTTGGCTGCGATGTTACTATTTTCTACAACCACTACAAAATCACTATTAATCTTAATATCACCGCCACCACCATTACTGTCATTAACGCTGGTACTAATGGCGCTTTGGTTTGAAAGGAACAGTAAGTCACTAGTAAGTTTAATATCACCACCGCCGCTAAGCTCAGAAGTGGCAGTGATTTGCCCTCGATTACTGGTGATTTGATTAGCGGAAATATCAATATTGCCTCCTCCCGCCGAGAAATTGGATGCGGTAATACCACCACCATTGGGAGTGTCCGCTCCGCTGTTAGAAAGCTCGATCGAGTTTGCCACAATCTCAATATCCCCAGCTTGGCCTTGCCCTGGTGCTAGGAGGTTATTGCTTTGGAAGTTACTGACACTGATCGTTGCTCCATCTCGGATACTTAACTGATCAGTGAAGACCTCTAATTTACCGCCATTACCACTACCTGCGATCGCATTCGCCAATAATCCGCTGGCACCTAGGTCTGATCTCCCAATCAGTTCTATCTCCTGTGCCTGAACTCTCAAGGTTCCCCCATCCCCTTCGCCTCTGGTAATGGTTGCCACTTGAGCCCCATCCACCAAGCGCAACCGTTCGGTTTCAAGGGTCAGCTCACCCCCTGTACCTATGGCCTCTAATTCCACATTGGCAAATATAGCGCTAGCAAAATTCGTGGCGGTACCAATTAATTCGACGTCTGTTGCGTTTACCTCTATAGAACCAGCATCCCCTTCACCAAAGGTAGTCGCTGCAATCTGAGCCCCATCACTCAGCCGCAAGCGTTCGGTGTCAATGGTCAATTTACCCCCATTCCCGATGGCTTCTCGTCGGACTTCTGTAAATAAGCCACTGGCTAATTCCTGTGGTGAGGTACCAATTAATTCGATGTCTGTTGCGTTTACCTCTATAGAACCGGCATTTCCTTTACCAAAGGTATTAGCTTCAATCTGAGCGCCATCACTGAGCCGCAAGCTCTCGGTGTTAATAGTCAATTTGCCCCCATTCCCGATGGCTTCTCGTCGCACGTCTGTAAATAAGCCACTGGGTAATCCCTGTGGTGAGGTACCACTCAATTGCAAATCGATTGCCTTTACGGTTAAAGAACCTGCATCCCCTTCACCACGGGTAATTGCTGAGATCTGGGCTCCATCAACCAGTCCCAAGCGCTCGGTGTTAATGGTCAATTTACCCCCATTCCCGATCGCGTCTGGTTCCACATTGGCTAACAGAGCGGTGGGTAATCCTTCGGTTGACGTACCACTCAATTGCAGATCGATTGCCTGTACGGTTAAAGAACCGGCATCCCCTTCACCAAAGGTATTAGCTGCAATCTGAGCCCCATCAGTTAGCCGCAAGCGTTCGGTGTTAATGGA
>NZ_JAAHGN010000620.1:0-4423 GCF_010672485.1 Moorena sp. SIO2C4
CATGATCAACACAGCGGAGCAGAATGAGTGGATTACCCCCGGCAAAACTATTTTGGTGGAACCGACCTCGGGAAACACAGGTATTGCTCTAGCAATGGCAGCGGCAGCCAAGGGTTACCAACTGATCCTAACCATGCCAGAGACAATGAGCATCGAGCGACGGGCTATGTTGCGAGCTTATGGTGCTCAGTTGGAACTGACACCAGGTAGTGAAGGCATGGGTGGCTGTATTAGGCGAGCTCAGGAAATTGTAGAAACCACATCCAATGCCTATATGCTGCAACAGTTTCGTAATCCAGCTAACCCCAAAATTCACTATTGTACCACCGCTGAAGAAATTTGGGACGATACGGAAGGACAGGTGGATTTCCTGGTGGCTGGAGTTGGTACGGGTGGTACAATTACTGGTGTTGCTGAAGCGATCAAAAAACGCAAGCCCAGTTTTAAAGCGATCGCAGTTGAACCAGCTGGTAGTTCTGTACTTTCTGGAGGGTCTCCAGGACCTCACAAAATTCAGGGTATCGGTGCGGGTTTTATTCCAGAAGTACTCAAGGTTGAACTTCTTGACGAGGTGATTACAGTTACGGATGATGATGCGATCGCATACGGTCGTCGTTTAGCCCGTGAAGAAGGAATTCTTTCCGGCATTTCCACTGGAGCCATACTATCAGCGGCTATTGAAGTTGGCAAACGTCCAGAAAATGAGGGATGCCTGATTGTCATGATTCAACCGAGTTTTGGGGAACGGTACCTAAGCACCCCCCTCTTCCAAGAGCCAACCGCCACCACTGATTAGTGTTATGGGGCAAGGCGCTTCGGTTCAGTAGTTATCCTAAAACCTCTGGAAATCGATGGAAATATAAGGATTGAGCTTAGTTGCTACCTCAATTATACTATCGCTGCCGGTTTCAGTAGGTTTAGTGTAGCCCATGTCAGACTCGAATCACTACCAAACTTTGGATGTTCATCCCCACGCTACGACCCTAGAAATTAAACAAGCCTACCGACGGCTAGCCAAGCGCTTTCATCCAGATAGCAACAGCCCCACCGCTGATCCGGAAAAAATTATCCAAGTTAATGCTGCCTATGAGGTACTCAGTAACCCTGAGCGACGGCGTTCCTATGACCAAAAGAGGAATTACTTTCAGGATTCATTAGAGCCTCAGAATCGACAACAGCGAACAGCTCATGCCCAAAGACATTACCAGCATCATCGGCAAAAGGGAAAAAAGACTGATGCCCAGCTAGGGGAATGGTTGCAGCAAATTTATCAACCTGTAAACCACCGGATTAGTCATATCCTTGAGCCTCTAGAGGCTCAACTTGATGAACTCTCCGCTGACCCGTTTGATGATGAACTCATGGCAGAGTTTGAAGCTTATCTGGAAGAGTGTGGTGATCATCTCCATCAAGCTCAGAGACTGTTTCAGTCTCAACCTAATCCTGCCACCGTTGCCAGTGCTGCTGCTAACCTCTACTACTGTCTTAATCAGTTAGGAGATGGGATAGAAGAATTAAAGCTGTTTACCCTTAACTACGACGACTACCACCTACACACAGGTCAAGAACTGTTCAGAATAGCTTCCCATCTGCTCTGGGAAGCTAAAGACACAGTTAAAGATTTTTGCTAATGGGTAACCAATATTATTTTTTTAGCTTACCAACGACCACTAATCCAAATTAGTTTATCCTGAAAATAAGTCTAGTTTACCTAACTTGACATGGAATGCGTCATTAAGCGCCGTGCTGAGTTTTCAGCCAGCCACCGATACTGGTTACCAGAACTGAGTGAAGCTGAGAACCTTCAGCGGTTTGGTTTGGGGAGCAGATTTCCTGGACACGGACACAACTACGTTCTGTTCGTTTCCCTGACCGCTCAGTTGGATAAGTATGGCATGGTGAAAAACTTGTCTAAAGTCAAAACGGTGATCCAACGAGAGGTCACCAGCCAACTTGACTACGCTTATCTCAATGAGGTTTGGTCAGAATTTCAGCAAACCTTACCTACTACCGAAAACATAGCACGAGTAATTTGGCAACGCTTGGTTACCTATCTACCACTACTGAAGATTCAGCTATTTGAACATCCAAAACTCTGGGCTGACTATCAAGGAAACGGTATGGAAGTATATCTGACTATCAGTAACCACTTTAGCGCTGCTCACCGACTAGCTCATCCTGACCTCAGTGACGAGGAAAACTACCAGATTTACGGTAAGTGTGCTCGTCCCAACGGACATGGACATAACTATCACATAGAAGTGACAGTTAAGGGTGAAATGGATCCGCGCACTGGCATGATTGTTGATCTAGGCTCCTTGCAGCAAGTCATGGATGAGTATGTCCTGGAAGCTTTTGACCATACTTTCCTCAATAAAGACATTCCATACTTTGCCCGGGTTGTTCCTACTGCCGAAAATATTGCTATCTATATTTGTCAGTTATTGCAACAACCAATTCAAGAATTGGATGTCCAACTTCATAAGGTGAAATTGAGTGAAAGTCCCAATAACTCCTGCGAAGTCTATTGCACACCAGAGACTACCAAGTCAGCAGCAACATCATCTACAGAAACTCTGCTGACTGTGATGTAGTTGAACAGATTTAGTTGAACAGATTTAGTTCTCTAGGTTTAGACATATCGTTGTGTTGATGGTTGGCTGTTAACCGTTGACAGTTCACTGCCGTGATCAATCCTAGTCTTGAGATCTCCACAGGTTCAAAGTGCTGGGATTATGCGGTTATACCACCGCCAACAGGGTAACCTGCTGGCCGATGAGCCTGTCAGCAGATTCCTAGATCGGGCAGGCTCGTTTCTGTTGCACTGATCATGAACAGCGATTTTAGCTGGCAAGGGTAGTATGCCCTAAGCCCATTAGCCCTAGGCTGAATGCTGACCTAGGGATTTTTATTTGCTGAGATTAAATCATCCATAAGTTAGAGTTAGTATATCATTTGTTATGATATATGTAAAGTTGCCGGAACCAGCATTGATGCGGTTATCATGGTAGTAAAGTACCCGCACTAGTACTGTTAGGTCGAGCTGCACTAAATCTAAAAGCCTTTATATCCTCTTATTTTGCCCCGTGGTATCTCACTCAAGGGATGAGATACGACCTTGAGCAATTCAAAACAAGGGAATATATGGCAAAGGATTTTACTCGATTGCGCAAACTTAGAAAACTACAAAACTCTTGATGATCCGTAAGAGGCAATAGGAATGGAGAGCCGGTTGCCGTGTGATGACAGCGAATATAGGGAGCGTCTAGTAGAGGCAGCACGCCAAACTTTCGTTCCTACATTACCTGACAACATTCCAGATAATGTTCATGACCTTGCGTCAAACCATCGCACCGGTGAAGCTGCTCAACTTTTAGAGAAAGGGATTGAGCAGCACCAGCGATGTCAATTATCCGCAGCAAGACAGTCGTTTCAAGAAGCACTAGCAATGTATGCGCAATTGGCAAATAGACGGGGTCAAGGAAAAGCTCTGAGTGGTATGGCCCTGACTGCTTATTCCTTGGACAACTTTCAACAAGCCATAAAATATAGTAACAAAAGTCTTGCGATCGCAAAAGACATCAAAGACCAGCGTCTTGAGGGCCAGGTTTTGGGAATTTTGGGAAATGCCTACCGTCACCAAGGAAATCACCTCAAAGCCATTGACTATGGTCAAAAAAGCCTAACTATTATGCGGCAACTCCAAGACCGACTGGGAGAAGTGACTGCCTTGAACAATCTAGGATTGGCCCATAAGGCACTAGGGGATTTGCCCCGAGCAATAGCTTGCCAGCAACAGAGCCTCTATGTTGCCCAGAGTCTTGGGTTACCGCAGCTGGAAGAGCGAATTCTGAGAAATCTTAGTAACTCCTGCTACTCCATCGGTGATTATGCTCAAGCTATTGACTATTACGAGCAGCGTTTTGCGATCGCACAGCAGATGGGTGATCTTCCCCTAGAAGGACAAATTCTGGGCAAGTTGGGTAATGCTTGCTTGGCACTAGGAGATTATATTCAAGGGATTTACTATATTCAGCAGCAATTGCTCAAAGCTCAACAAATAGGTAATCGCCGTCTAGAACAACAAGCTTTAGGTCGCTTGGGAAAGGCTTATGATGCTTTAGACAATTATGGCCAAGCGGTTGAATATTATGAACAACGTTTGAGTATTGCCCAAGCCATCGGTGACCGGAAGGCAGCAAAAAAAGCCATAGCTAGTCTGAAAGCCGCTTATTACTCTCAAGGAAACTACACTAAAGCTATGGAGTACCATCAGAAAAATTTAGCACTCACTAATCCATAAGAGAAATGGTACTTCTGGTCGGGATAAGGCTCGTACTTATTAGCCATTACCAAAACACCGACACTGATCTCTATCAAAATAGCGATAAAATAGGGTTCACTTATTTATTGTCGTCTATAT
>NZ_JAAHGN010000621.1:0-4422 GCF_010672485.1 Moorena sp. SIO2C4
GTAGTGGTGGACCAACCCCTTGGGGTTCATGGATTAGTTGTGAAGAAAGCACCGTTACTCCCACCACTTATCCGGTAGATGACCCCAGAAGTGTTTCGATGAAGCACGGCTATAACTTTGAAGTGCCCATTACCGGTCAAGTGGTTCAAGCTGAGCCTCTAGTGGCCATGGGTCGTTTTAACCATGAAGCCGTTGCAGTAGATCCCAATACTGGGATTGTTTATCAGACTGAAGACCGGATGGATGGCCTGTTCTATCGCTTTATTCCCAAAGAACCAGGCAACTTAAAAGCAGGGGGTGTACTAGAGGCATTAAAGATCCAGGGAACATTTCAAAAAATCACGGTTGAAAACTTCCCTGTCGGTCAGCCCATGGCAGTAGAATGGGTTCGGATTGAGGATGTAGACCCGGAAGAAGATACTGTGCGGGTTGAAGGTTTTGGTAAGGGAGCAACCCAATTTACCCGGGGAGAAGGGGCATGGTACGGTAATAATGAGGTTTACTTTACCTGTACTAGTGGTGGTTCGTTAAATCCAAACACTGGATGGGCGAATGGAGCTGGTCAAGTCTGGCGCTATGTTCCTGGTAGCAATCCCCAAGAGGGTGGCACCATTGAACTGTTTGTTGAGTCCCATGACCGCAGCTTACTAGAACACCCAGATAATGTGACCATGAGTCCTTCTGGGGATCTCATCCTCTGTGAAGATGGTGGTGGTGACCAATTCCTGGTTGGGGTCAATCCTAAAGGTGAGCTTTACCAGTTGGCACGGAATGCCCTCAACAGCAGTGAGTTTGCTGGTGCTTGCTTCTCACCCAATGGTCGGATCATGTTCGTGAACATTCAAGAGCCTGGTATCACATTTGCAATTCAGGGCCCTTGGGTTTAGAGTCTAAAGCGGTTGTAAAGTCATAGAACTTGACAAAATAAAGAATATAGTGCTACGAATCTATGTTAGGACTTATAGATGACGAGTAGCGAGGAACACCGATGCCTGCTTCCTTAAGTTATGACCTACGCAGAAAAGCAATAGCGGCTGTGAAACGAGGTGATCCCAAAATAGACGTGAGCCGGAGAATATAGAAACGACCCTAAGAGACTATCTCCAAGGATAACTTTCACCAGAGATAGCTCATTTTTTTTGTCAGAAGTTAGTCAACTTTAAATTGGCAGATATTGAAGAATAAAAACGAGATTAACAGAGGTAGAAATAAGCGATAAACAGGCCGATTATTTTGAGTGCAAACCTGATAGTAGATTGAGTCCAAAACTTTAAAATAAATGCTCTGCTAATTTTTGAAAGTGAATCCGATAAGATAGCTGATTAAGATTTATGGACAATGACGGGAATAAAAAAAAAAAATTAATTGAAGTTCTGGGTTACTAAAATTGCTAAAACCCTTTATTTACAGATGATGAAAAAATATCGATTTTATTTATATGTACTTATTACTACTTTAGTAATTACCTTGATAGTTGGCTTGTCACCAACCATTAGCCAACCTATATTACTCGAACAAAAAATACAAACCCTAACCGGTGAAAGATGGTTACAGCATGTAGAAGAAGACCTCAATCCTTGGTGGTTAATGGAAACTGCTTTTGGTAAACCTGTAGGTAATTTTCCTAGCTTGCGATGTGACAATGGGGAGCTACTTGATTTGTCTCAACCATGCCCAATTTTTAAGGATTTAGAAGATGAAGACAATTGGATTAAAAATTACTTTAATAAAAAGCACATAGTTGCTCATTCTCGTCAAATTTACACCTACGGAGTTGCTTATCAATTGACTGGAAATCCTAAATTTTTAAGTTTAGCAAAATCTGGATTAGATTGGATTCGCAAATATGGATTTGATCGAGAAAATGGTGGTGTATTTACTGTATTTTCTGAAGATAATCTTACTCCTCTTTCTTCTGTTTCAGAGCGTAATAGTCAAGAACTAGCCTATGCTTTACAGGGGATGGCTTTTTATTACTATCTAACTCAAGATGAAGAAGTATTGCCAGATATTATTAAGTTAAAAGACTTTATCTTTGAAAATTACTATGATTCAGAACAAGACATAATACTTCAATTACCTAAAAACCCTCAAAACCAGGAATCCAAAAAACAAAGGAAAGGAATAGTGTATGAATTAGATCAAATGAACACCTATCTAATGCTTCTCGCACCGATATTACCTGAACCTTACCAGTCGCAGTGGAAAAAAGATTTGGTTCACATCTCGCGGATCTTAATGAACCAGTTTTACAGTCCTGAATATAATAATTTTTGGTATTATATTGACAATGCAGAAGATAAAAAAATATTAACTGGCAAAACTGATTATGGACATTCAATAAAAACTTTGTGGATGATCTACCTAACTGGTAAATTAGTTAACAATGAAAGATTTATTACTTTTGCGAGAACTAGTGCTGATAAGTTATTCAAAGAAGCCTATGATTCTGAATCAGGAACATGGTATTCACGATTGTATGCTGATAAAAATAAAAAATTAATTAAAGACCTTAATAAAAGTTGGTGGATCTATGCTGAATTGGATCAAGTAGCAGGAACTCTGAGTTTAGAAAACTCATCCTACGTTGACAAATATTTAAAATCAACAGTTAATTGGTGGTTTAAGAATATGGTAGATCATACTAATCATGGAATCTGGCATAAAGTAATTTGGCCAACTTTAGAAAAGAAAGGTTTTAAACAATGGAAATGGAAAAATGGTTTTCACAGTTACGAACATGCTTTAGTGGGCTATATTACTACTCAAGCAACTCAAGGAGAAAAAGTGAAACTATACTTTGCCCGTAAGGAAGGAAAAGAAAAAAAAGGAATTAGACCTTACTATAATACAGGAAAGATTGAAAAAATCAATAAAAAACCGCTACAATCCATACCTGAAATGAATAAAATCGAAGTTACTTTTACGGAGATTAACTATAAATAAAATGCTTAAAAAGTTTCGTAAAAACAAATTTGCATTTAGTCTAATCACTAGCCTAATTATCTTGATACTTTGTTGCTTTTATACCGTATTTCAACCAATATTAGCACAACAAAATACAGAAATAACGATGGGTCAACAATGGTTACAGCATTTAGAAGAAGACCTCAATCCTTGGTGGTTGATGGAAACTGCTTACGGTAAACCTGTGGGTAATTTTCCTAGTTTTCGCTGCGACAATGGTGATCTAGTCAATCCATCTAAACCCTGTTCAGCTTTTACTAAATTAGGAGACAATTATGGTTATATTACCAACAACTTAGATAAAAACTATATTGTCTCTCAGTCTCGTCAAGTTTACACATACTGCGTAGCCTATCATTTAAGTGGAAACCCAAAGTTTCTTAGTTTAGCAAAAGCTGGAATAGATTGGATTCGTAACTATGGACTTGATCGAGAAAATGGTGGTGCATTTAGTTACTTGAAAAGAGAAAGTCGCCAATCTGGTCCTTCTGTTTTAAAGCGTACTAGTCAGGAACTAGCCTATGCTTTACAGGGAATGGCTTTTTATTACTATCTAACTCAAGATCAAGAACTATTACCAGAAATTATTCAACTAAAGAACTTTATCTTTGAGACCTATTATGATCCAAAACTAGAGATGATGATGTGGGTTCCCAAGCAAGTTAAGAATGAAAATGTTACTAACAATTGGCTTAAACAGAAAAAACATTTGCTGTCCCAATTGGATCATATCTATACCTACATGCTTATTCTCGCGCCAATCTTACCAGAACCTTATCAATCAGAATGGAAACAAGATTTGTTAAATTTATCAAGTAGTATAATCAACGAATTTTATAGCCCTGAATATAATACATTCTGGATGGAGATTAACAATATAGGAGAGGGAAAACTGCCGACAGATTATGGTCATTCCATGAAAGCCTTTTGGATGATTTACTTAACTGGTAAACTTTTCAATAATCAAAGATTTATTGACTTTGCCCAAATAGGTGCATCTCGTATGCTAGAGGAAGCTTATGATGTAGAATCAGGGCTTTGGGGTAGAGGTATTAGTTTTGATGAGAATGATAAGGGTGTTCGTGACCTTGACAAAAAATGGTGGGTCTATGCTGAATTAGATCAAATGGCAGGAACACTTAGCTTGGAAGACTCATCCTACGTTGACAAATATTTAAAATCAACTGTTAATTGGTGGTTGAAAAATATGGTAGATCATACTAATCATGGAGTATGGAACTTACTGACTTGGCCGACTTTAGAAAAGCAATTACCTAAACAATACCACTGGAAAAATGGATTTCACTCCCATGAACACGCCCTAGTTGGCTATATTACTTCTCAGGCAAACCAAGGAGAAAAAGTGAAACTATACTTTGCTCGCAAGAAAGGCAAAGAAAAAGAGAATATTAAACCTTACTACTATACAGGTGAGATTGTTGACATCAATAGGTC
>NZ_JAAHGN010000622.1:0-4413 GCF_010672485.1 Moorena sp. SIO2C4
GAAGTCATTAGTGATTAAACCCAGCCAACCACATCTTTGATTTGATAGATCGCTAGCTCCCGGTCAATATGTTTCTTGGCTTTAAGAATCGGACTGTTAGGATTTTTGTACCAGCGCTGGGAGCGGAGCAAAAACTAGTAGCTGAGTTTTGGGAAGACCCCTCTGGCACTCCCTACCCTCCTGGAACTTGGATGAGTTTTGGTTCATTCGTCTCTGAACGGGATGACCAAACCATAGATGAAGATATCCAACTTTACTTTGGTCTGGGCAATGCAGTTTTGGATGCTGGTATTGCGACTTGGGAAGCAAAAGTCTTCTACGACTATACTCGTCCCGTCCGAGCGATTCGCGAACTTGGTGAGCTGGGCTTAATTGGTGAATTCGATCAGGAGCTGGGAGGCTTTGTGATCGAATCTTATGGTGGACCAGGAGTAGGAACGATCAGGCTATTAGCCAGTGATTTTATTACCTACCAAACTCCTGGTGCCGATCCATCCCCTCCCTTTGCGGAATTCACCTCAGGACATAGTGCTTTCAGTGCTTCTGCGGCTGAGATTTTCAAGCTATTTACCGGTAGTGATGAGTTCGGCAATTCAGTAACCTTTGCCCCTGGTGCCTCTCGTTTTGAACCTGGTTTGACTCCCACGGATCAAGTCACCCTATTTTGGGAGACATTTTCCGATGCTGCTGATGAAGCTGGTGTTTCTCGCATCTACGGTGGCATTCACTTCGATGATGGAGATCTATTCGGCAGAGACTTAGGGCGACAAGTTGGTGGCAAGGTCTATGACCGGACATTATTCTTCATCAATGGTGGTGTTAAAGTTCCCGAACCTACCTCGGTATTGGGTATGTTAGTATTTGGTGCCTTTGGTGCTGCTTCCATGATCAAAGGAAAACGGGGAAATCAATCTCACCATCAATCTCACTAACATTACCTAAAAATCTTCCTTTTGGAGGTTTAGGAAGCCTTGGTTTCTGATTAACCTAAAAAAGAAAAGGGAAAAGGTTTCATAACAGTTCAGGTTTCGCCAAATACCTTTTCCCTAGCTGAAATCCCCCCAATTTTGGGGGGTATTTAGTTAGGATACATAACAAATCTGGCTATGGCAAGTTGGTATATAGCATTTCCAAATGATTTGTAAACAAGGACTACCATTTTTTTATTACCAAAAACCCCTATATACTTGATTAACTCTTGCCTCTTGCCTCTTGCCTCTTACCTTTCCCTAAGGATTCTGTTCACAACTCAAATAAAAATGCTATAAATCCATCAAAACCGAGGGTAAGGGAAAGAATCAATAAAGAATAATTTTTATCAATAATATTAAGAAAAAATTGCAATAGTGCTGAAAATCAAGGCTTAATATGGTCATAATCCTTGCCATATATCACATTTTGGCTCAATTTTTCTGGCGCTTACCCTGCTTAAAAACCGACGGCTGAATTTCATGAACCTGGATTGCCTTTGAAGATTTTCCCAGGGTTTCTTCCAGATTTTGTACCAGAATGGTTTATACTGATTATCTGGGGAGGCGACATCCAAGCTGAAATCCATACTGGGTAATAATTTCAGCCCATAAGCTCCAAAAAGATACATGCTGTTTTGAGCAGACCTTGAACCACGATACACAACGATCACATCAACGGAGCATTCAACCAACTATTCAACCGAGCATTCAACAGGTACAATCTGGTCTAGGGGAATTTTCAGCAATTTTGCGATCGCATCAACTCACCATAAACCCATTGGTAAGTAATGCAGGTAATGCAGAATTTATCCAGGTTTAAGGTAGCTGACTATTCCACAGATGAAAGCCCTGTGTCAAGCCTTGGGTGTGACTCTCGACGACTTACCGAATGATTGCGGACTGCCCAAGGGTAAATCATAGTAATCCATCGGAATTCTTGCCTAGTAACCAATAATACTGAATGATGATAAATAGTGTCATGGCAAGATCACGTTTATCAATGGGATTAGTCATTAGTACAGTCAATATGAAAGGTGGTGTGGGCAAGACCACCCTCACCGTCAACTTGGCGACTTGCTTAGCCAAAAATCATAATAAGCGGGTTTTGGTGGTCGATTTAGATACCCAAATTAGTGGAACCTTGAGCTTAATGCAGCCCCAAGCATTTGCTAAAGCTAGAAAAGGGAGGCGGACATTAAGTCGGTTAATTGACAAAGTCATTAAACCTAGCTATCGCAGTCGCTTAACAATTGAGGATATTATTCAAACTGATAATTGTAATATCAAAGGATTGGATTTATTGCCGGGAGATATTGAGCTTTATGATGAATATGTAGTGTCTGATCTACTCCATAAGCAATCTATTCAGGAAGGGGAGGTGGAATTTAGTAAGGTTTGGAGCCGCTTTGAAAGTTTATTAATCAAAGGGATATTAGAGCCGATTATCCCTAACTATGACTTTATTATTTTAGATTGCGCTCCGGGCTACAATCTTTTGACTCGCAGTGGCATTGTGGCTAGTGATTTCTATTTGCTACCAGCCAGACCAGAACCTTTATCTATTGTAGGGATTCAACTTCTAGAAAGACGGATTGCCAGGCTCAAAGAAAGTCATCAGCAGGATAGTCCTCTTAACTTGCAGCTGTTGGGGATTATCTTTATTTTGTCAGGCGGGGGACTGATGGGTAGGTACTATAAGCAAGTGATGAGGCGAGTTGATAACGATTTCGATAGCAACCAAATTTTTAAAATTCGCATTCCCATGGATGTTAATGTTGCTAAAGCTGTGGATAGTTTTAGTCCTGTAGTTATCGCTCATCCTAATTCTGCTGGCTCTAAAGCATTCTTCAAGTTGACAGAAGAATTTTTACTTAAGCTTGAGGGGATTAAGAGTATGGAACAAATCAGGGATTAGTGTTGAATCTCTAATCCCTGATCTGGCCAATAGTGCTAACTGTCCTTAGCAATCTCTCAATCACCAATAACTTACAAGTCAGTTAACAAGTTACCTCAGAAGTTACCAGCTAAGGCAGCATTACAGCGTTCGCAGATGGTAGGATGCTCAGCAATTGTACCTACTTTAGGTCCGTAGTTCCAACAGCGATCGCATTTTAAGCCTTCTGCATTGACTACCCCTAGCGCTATAGTTTCTGATTCAGCGCTATAGGTTGCTGTTTGTATAACTTCTAGGGAATCTACTAATTCTACTTGAGAGGCTAACAGGAGATAGCGCAATTCATCCACTTGATTTCCACTCAGGCTATCGGAAGGATTCATGGCTTCCAGGCGCTGCTTTAATTGTTGATCTTTAACATAAAGCAATACTTTAGCATCTAGAGATGAGCCAATCATCTTTTCCGCTCTGGCTTTTTCGAGTACTTTATTTACTTCTGTGCGGATGGTGCGCAAGCTTGACCAGGACGCCGCTAGTTCAGGGTTTTTCCATTGCTGGTCTAATTTGACCCAACCTGACTCAAACACCGATTGATGGGATTTCTGGTAAGGGAGGTATTGCCAGATATCTTCTGCCATGTGACAGAGTACAGGTGCGATCGCTTTAGCTAAATTTTCTACTGCTATTTGTAGCACTGTCTGACAACTGCGCCGCCGTGGTGAGTTGGCAGCACTGATATAGAGTCGGTCTTTGGCAATATCCAGATAGAAGTTAGACAGGTCTACTACACAGAAGTTCTGCACGCTCTGGAAAAAGCGGAAGAATTGATAACTCTCAAAGGCATCAGTTACATCCTCAAATACCTCTGTGATCCGGTGTAGCATGTAGCGGTCTAATTCCGGTAATTCCTGAACAGGCACCTTATCCTTAGCTGGGTCAAAGTCATGAAGGTTCCCTAGCAGGAAACGCGCTGTATTACGAATTTTGCGATAGACATCGGCTAGCTGCTTAAGAATACTCTGAGATATTGGAACATCTGAGGAATAGTCTACAGAAGATACCCACAATCGCAGTACATCAGCTCCGTAGGGGGGTTCTTTTTTATGGTTTTTACCACCCTCGATGATTATAGCTGGTTCCAAGATATTCCCCAAAGACTTACTCATCTTGCGCCCTTGGTCATCTAGAACAAAGCCGTGGGTTAAAACAGTTTTGTAGGGAGCATAACCATTGCTGGCTACACTGGTCAGTAAGCTGGACTGGAACCAACCCCGGTGTTGGTCTGAGCCTTCCAAGTAAATATCCACGGGATAGCGTAATTCTTCCCGTTGCTCGGCCACTGCTGCCCAAGAAGACCCGGAGTCAAACCAGACATCCATGGTATCGTTGCCCTTGCGGTAGGTCTTACCATTATTACGATAGGATTCTGGTAACAATTCCTCTACTGATAGTTCCCACCAGGCATCAGAACCTTTCTCAGCAATAATTCCCTGGACGTAAGCAATGGTTTCTTCATTGAGCAGGGGTTCGTTGGTTTGTTCGTCGTAG
>NZ_JAAHGN010000623.1:0-4407 GCF_010672485.1 Moorena sp. SIO2C4
TGGACGGCGTAGCTTACGCATGGCTTTGCTTTGAATCTGACGCACCCGTTCCCGAGAGAGATTGAACATGCCTCCTACTTCTTCTAGGGTGTAGGGTTCACTGCTGGCTAAACCATAGCGTAGAGAAATCACATCTTTTTCCCGCTCAGTCAGAACATCACTGAGAACCTCCCAAATCTCCTGGCGCATCATGGATTCATTCATCTTATCTTCGGGCAATCGTAGATCATTGTCTTCGAGCAAATCCATCAGTTCTGTGTCTTCCCCTTTACCAACTCTGTGATTCAAAGAAAGGGAGCGCCTACGCAGTTCTAGCAACTGACGCAAATGGGAGAGGGAAATTTCTAGCGCTTGAGCAAGTTCTAGTTCATTAGGATTGCGCTGCAGTTTTTGTTTAAGTTCCCGCTGAGCTTTTTTAAGTTTATTTAGCTTTTCGACAATGTGGATTGGTAGACGAATAGTTCGGGCATCATTGGCAATAGTACGAGTAATGGCCTGACGAATCCACCAATAAGCATAGGTAGAAAACTTGTAACCCTTATCTGGGTCAAACTTTTCCGCTGCTCGGTTTAAGCCCAACGCACCTTCTTGAATCAAATCTAGAAATGGTACACCCCGATTTATATATCGTTTAGCAATTGAAACCACTAAGCGCAAGTTCGAGCGAATCATCTTGCGTTTTGCCACACGACCACGATATAAATTCCCCTCCAACTGACGTTCTGTCATCTCGACCGCTGCAGCTACCTCAGCCTTAGTTGGTTTACGGTCTAATTTTTCCTGTAAGCTGTTGTGGAGATGGTCTATTTCTACTAGGAACTTAACCCGACGGGCTAAATCTACCTCTTCGTCTGGCTTGAGCAATGGGTAACGAGCCATCTCCTTAAAGAACGCACCCACCGTGTCATCAGAGCCGCTTTTCCGGAAATTATGGGAAGTAGAGACCACTAGTTCATCGTCTTCGGTGAATTCGACGGCTACACGCTGTAAATCTGTTTCCTCTGGCTCAATGTGGTCAGTAACATAAAAATCTTTCTCTTCCGTAGAAGGCATTGTATGAGTCTGGTTTAATTCTGTAATATTCATAGGGATGTGTGAGTTGCAAGTGTATTTTAAGTTTGTTAAAACCGTTGCCCTGAGGGATTGAGGCTGTTTGTTGCTGAAAATTGGCCTTTAATGAGAAATCTGTTCTAAAAAATTGGTGTTGCTGGTTTCACAAAGAAGTTAATACTCTAGACAGAGCAGCTAAAACACGCTCCATACCCTCAAAGCTCAGTGACCCAACCTGCTTCAAGTAGTTAATGTGTGATTGACGTGATTATAAATTAATGATTTTAAGCTTACCAGAAGCAGTTTGGCTAGTTGTATCTGTAATTACGAAATGTTTAATTACATATATTTTAGTTACAGTCTAGGGTGAAAGCAGGGGAGATAATTCTCTTCCCATTGCTTTTATTATTTATTTTGACTCTGGAAACAGGATCTCACATATTTTAGAATTTTCCTATCTACCAATAGTGATAGAATAGGAGCCTTCCCAAACCAAAGCTGCCCTATGTCTAATCCTCCTTTAGGTCTACTGTTAGCTGAGCCTAGAGCACTTTACTTTTCTGGTGGTGGCCAAGAAAAGTGGGTTGAAGTCTTAGTAGATTGTCCAGGAGTTCAAGGTATATATACTTATCGTAATTCATTGGATGTATCAATCAATCCTGGAGATGTTCTGAGTGTGTCATTCGGGACTCAACAGCTAGGAGCGATCGCTATTCGGATTGTAGACTCTCCACCCCCAAACTTACCACTGGAGAAAATTAAGGACGTAGAGGAGGTGATCAGTCCCGGTTTCTTTCCAAGTTCCTACTGCCAACTGTTAGAGCGGGTTGCTCAGTACTACTGCACCCCTCTAATCCAAGTGATTCGGTCTGCCTTACCTCCAGGACTGTTAGGGCGATCGCAGCGTCGAATTCGCCTCAATTCCTCGGCCTTGCCTAAAGAGGCTCATGTCTTTATTAATAATTCAGCCGCAAGTCAGATTTTGGAGATTCTTCAGGCTAAACCCAATGGGGATTACAGCTGGCAATACCTCCAACGTCAGGTAAAGGGGGCTAAAGCAGGATTACGTCACTTGCTCAAGCGAGGTTGGGTGGAAAGTTATCTGGAAGCTCCTAAGCCAACTCGTCCTAAGCTCAAGAAAGCTGTGACTCTGGTGGCTGATATCAATCGGTCTAATCTGACTCGACGGCAACGGGAAGTATTGGAGGTGCTACGCCGTCGTGGGGGGGATTTGTGGTTGAGTGAACTATCACAAATTTGTAATGTTAGTTCTTCAACTATAAATTCATGGGAAGATAAGGGATATGTGGTGATTGAGGCTAGGGAAGTATTGCGCAATGCGACTTCACCAACCATGGCTACAGATGCGCCGAAGAACTTGACAAATGCCCAATCCCGTGCATTAGACCTGATTAATAATATTGATGGCTTTGCCCAAGTGCTGTTGCATGGGGTGACTGGGTCTGGAAAAACGGAGGTCTATCTACAAGCGATCGCACCAATCCTAGCGCAAGGGAAATCCGCTTTGGTGTTGGTGCCGGAAATTGGCTTAACTCCTCAAATTACTGACCGTTTCCGGGCTCGCTTTGGTGACAAAGTTCGGGTTTACCACAGTGCCTTGAATAAAGGGGAGCGCTATGATACCTGGCGACAGATGATCCCAGGTGAGCCACAAGTGGTGATTGGCACTCGTTCTGCTGTTTTTGCCCCCTTGCCCCAGTTGGGATTAATCGTATTAGATGAAGAACACGACTCTAGCTTCAAGCAAGACCAACCCATTCCTACCTACCACGCTCGCACCGTTGCCCAATGGCGAGCAGAATTAGAAAATTGTCCCCTTATTTTAGGTTCAGCTACTCCTTCGGTGGAAAGCTGGGTCAGTATTAAGGTGATGGGGGGAGCGAGAGATGGTCAGATCGGTAGTGAAATTAATCCCGTGACCTCTTCAGCTCCTGAAGTTCAACCCTTCACCTGTTCACCTCCTCAGCATCCAGAACTTAGTACTCATTACTTATCCCTACCGGAACGGATTCAATCGAGACCCCTGCCACCAGTGGAAATTGTGGATATGAGGCAGGAGTTAAAAGCTGGGAATCGGTCGATTTTTAGCCGTTCTCTCCAAGACAGCTTGAGACGACTAAAGGAACAAGAGAAACAGGGGATTTTATTTATTCCCCGCAGGGGACACAGTACCTTTGTGTCTTGTCGTAGTTGTGGTCATGTGGTGGAATGCCCTAACTGTGATGTTTCCTTGTCCTATCACTATACCCATGAAGGGGCTACTCAAGTATTGCGGTGCCACTATTGTAATTTCGGACAACTCCATCCCCGTAGTTGTCCAGAATGTAGTTCTCCCTACCTGAAATTTTTCGGTAGTGGTACTCAGCGGGTTGTTCAAGATTTGGCCAAGCTGTTTCCAGAGTTACGAATTATCCGATTTGACAGTGATACCACTCGTACCAAGAATGCTCATCGCACTCTGTTAACTCAATTCGCTAATCAGGAAGCTGACTTGTTGGTGGGTACCCAAATGCTGACCAAAGGATTAGATCTGGCTCAGGTGACACTGGTGGGAGTAGTAGCAGCAGATGGATTACTGTATTTATCAGACTATAGAGCATCCGAGCGGGCATTCCAAACCTTAACTCAGGTCGCAGGTCGTGCCGGTCGTGGGGATGACCCTGGTCAGGTGATTATTCAAACTTATTCCCCAGAGCATCCTGTGATTCAGGCTGTCAAAACTCATAATTATCAGTCGTTTATCTCGGACGAATTGGAACAACGGGCAGCACTGAACTATCCCCCTTATGGTGATTTGATTCTGTTGCGCATAAGTGGATTGGATTCTGCGGCGGTGGAGAAGGTAGCAGAGGATTTAGCGGACAGGTTAGATACTCCTGAGGCCGAGTACGATATCCTAGGACCAGCACCAGCTAGTGTGATTCGGGTTGCTCGTCGCTATCGATGGCAGATTTTGCTGAAGTTTCCTCCTACTGTCCCCGCAAGGTTAGTGAATTGGCGGGAATTGCAGGATATCTGTCCTCCAGATATTAGCTTGACTATTGATGTTAATCCGTTGAATATAAGTTGAAAGGTATATAGCAATTCTTATAGCTATGAGGGACAAAGCGATCCCCCTAAATCCCCCTTAAAAAGGGGGACTTTGAGGTTTATAAGTGTAACTAATAAATGCAATAAAAGCTATAAGTTACAAGTTGAAGGTTGAAGGGTTAAAGTTATAGAAGTCGAAGTAAAGGTTAAGACATATGGCGTTGCTGAATTGAAGTATGAATGCGCGATCGTCTGGTTTTGGTCAAGCCCCCTAAATCCCCCAACTTTGGGGGACTTGTCTTGATG
>NZ_JAAHGN010000624.1:0-4400 GCF_010672485.1 Moorena sp. SIO2C4
GGGACTAGGGAGTCGGGAATCGGGAGTCGGGAATCGGGAGTCGGGAAAGATAGGGAAGTGTGGGAGGTGTGGGAGGTGTGGGAGGTGTGGGGAATTTAGAAGTTAGAAGTTAGAAGTTAGAAGTTAGAATTTAGAATTTAGAATTTAGAATCGAGAATGGGCGAATTTAGTAGGGAGTAGGGAGTAGCTCACTTGGGTAGGTTTTTTACATTTGGGTCAAACCCACCCCCAACCCCTGACCGGTCGGGGGCGGTACACAGGGATAAGAAAAGGAAAACAACTTAGGTGCGCTTGACCTATTAAGAATTAAATTCGCCACGGGTCGCACCTGAAAAAGCGCTGCATCGCTTTCTTATCCCCCACACCCGGTCACCCCACACCCGGTCACCCCACACCTGAGGTCAAAGTAAAAAACCTACCCTGATGGGGAGATAGGGAGATGGGGAGTCAGAATTACTATAAGAACGGCGATAATTATCCAGAATTTCTTGATTTAGTAATACTAAAGTAGTGGGCTTTTTTTGCTTGTAACTGATACACTTTAAGCACATCATAACGTGGTTAATCTATCAGCTTATGGGTTTATCTAAGGTAACATTAATCGTGACTCAGAGGGAGCGGTTTAGTTTAACAAAGCCTTCCCTAGACAGTATTATTGCTGATTATTCCTCTTATCCTTTTGACCTAATCTATGTAGATGGTAATGCTCCATCCCAAGTGCATGAGTATCTGCAACAGCAGGCAGATAAACACGAATTCATGACTTTGATCCATCGCGGACGCTATTTGAGATCGAATGTTGCTCGTAACATAGCTCTACCGTTTGTTAAGGATGCGGATTACATTGTTTTTATTGACAATGATGTGATTGTAGAGCCTGGTTGGTTAAAACGTTTGGTTGAGTGTGCTGAACAAGAGCAAGCTGGTATTGTTGCTCCTCTAATTTTACAGGGGCAACCAGGCTCTCCGGATATTGAGGTACATGTTGCTGGGATTAAAACCAAGTTTCACCAAAGAAAGCATGGTAAAAAGTGGTTTGAGCAAAAGCAGTTGCTCTATGGTACTCAATTACGGGATGTTGAGCAGGATTTACATCGTACCCCAGTAGATTCTGTAGAGTTTCATTGTATCCTAGCTCGTCATTCTCTGATCAAGTCTATTGAACTGGATGAAATCTTTGATAGCTTGGCGAGTCATACTGATTTATGTATGCAGGCAACGGACTTAGGCGAGACAATTTTCCTGGAACCTAAATCTAGAATCACTTTCCTCAATCCTCGACAGATCACTCGGTTTGACCAGGATGATGTGCCATTTTACGTATTTAAATGGAATGAAGAATCTGTACGAGATGTGTTCAATCGTCAAGTCAAAAAGTGGAATTTGGGTAAGGATGATCCTTCAATGTGGTCGATTTGGAGGTGGGTGATTGAGAATCGTCAACTCCCGGCTAAGTGGTCAACTCAAGAGGGGAGTTTCGAGAGAAAGTTATTGGAGTTCTGTCAGCGTCGCTGGTGTCCAAGTTGGCTGCGTACATTGTTAGAATCCTATGTGATTAAGCGCGCATTTCCTGAGACTGGGATTGCTGACAATTTAGTGGAAAATGTCAGTAATAAACCTTCGGTGACTGTGTAGGTAAAAGGGAATAGGGAGTAGGGAGTAGGGAACTTCGGATCAGGGAACAGGGAACAGGGAGTAGAGATACCCTCTCCCTTAATAAGATGGGGATATGATTACTTTAAACCCCTTTGCCTATTGCCTATTGCCTATTGCCTTTTGCCTATTGCCTTTTGCCTTAATTTGTGGCCAATAGGGTGAGATTCGGTAGAGATTTTATTGATACAGTCTCTACTTTTTTTTGATTACCAAATCTAGATTAGGAATTACCTTTAACTGAGCTGTATAACCATTGTGATTCATCCTATGGTGGCCAGTGCCTATCAATCAAATGGCAAGGTTTGGAATCTATCTGATGCACTGCCCACCCTACATAAACTACTGAGCTGTATAACCATTATGATTCATCCTATGGTGGCCAGTGCCTAGCAAACCGATGGCAAGGTTTGGAATCTATCTGATGCACTGCCCACCCTACATAAACTACATAAACTATTCGCTTAGCGCATATGCTTAGCTATGGTGGCCAGTGCCTAGCCGATTCCTAACATCCAAAAACTTCAACTGTCGATAAAGCATAGAAATCATGGGCAAATCAACTCCTGCTTTCCTTGCCATCCGCAAAGGATTGCCCACAATTGCCTCAACTTCCAAGGGTCTTTTTCCATCATAATCCAGTTTCATGCTGGTTAAATAAGATTTCATGTTTTCGGTATGGTCGAGCATTTTTTGGATAAAGTAGTCGCCTAGTATCCGCCCGCAACTCTTTGCCCCTGCTAGCACTTCCCCCATTATTTGTTCTGCTAAACGCCGCGTATCGGGATTCGCCATGATTTCATCTGTTCTGGCATTTAAAATCACGGAAAGACTATTATACGGAATATTCCACACTAACTTTTTCCACCTAGCTAACAGCAAATCTTCGCTCAACTCAATAGGAATCCCTGCGCTTTCAAAATCCCTAGCAATTTGGCTCATTTGTTCTGTAATGCCAGTAGCTTGATGGTTAGGAGCATATTGTCCTAGGGTAATGATACCATAGTCGATGTGGTGAATCTGACCCTGCCCTATTTTATTAGAACAGACAAAACATAACCCACTGATTAGGGTATTTTCTCCTATAAATTTGGAAATTTCTGGTTCAACATTGATGCCGTTTTGTAAGAGCAACACTACGGTATTTTCATTTATTAATGGCGGCAATAGCTCTGGTAAATGATGATTTTGGGTCGCCTTCAATGCTACTACGATTACATCGCAATTGGGCATTTTTTTGACATCGTTGTAGGCATCGACTTCCGGCAGAGTAAAATCACCATCCACTGATTTTACAATTAAACCGTTTTCGGCGACATGGTGGTAGTCGCTACGGAGTAAAAAGCTGACTTGATGACCTGCTTTTTGCAGTTTGGCACCGTAGAATCCGCCAATAGCACCGGTGCCGATAATTCCATAGGTTCGATTGGACATTTTGAGAAGATGGGTCTGCTAGGGTGGCAAATTAGTTAGACAAGAAGAGGAGATAGGGAAGATGACTATAAATAAGTAAGCTCTCAAAAAACGATCGCATTTTTTTTATACTACCTCTAACTAGATCACAATATCACCAAAACCCAAAAAACTTCCCTACAAATTTGTTACAAAAATTTTCAAAATATGCTACAATAAAAGATTATTTGTGCTATTATAAAAGAGTGGTTGGTAAAACTTCCACCTCAAGAGCTAGCCCGGGAAACGTACAAATCTACGGGCTAGCCTTGGGTCCCCTATGACAGGAGATACTTTTATTATGACTTATTCTGAGCGCCTTCATCCATGGGTGATCATGCGGCTATTACCCAAGATGCAGCGAGTCGTTGTTGGTCGGTTCCGCAACCGGTCTGATGCCGACGGTCATTTAAAAGCTCTTAAACGGCTGATGCCGGATGCTAAATTTGTGATTGTTTTTGATGTCGGTAATCCGATAGATGAGGAATCGTTGGATGAGGAATCCTAGGGTTGTAATTTGGTAAGCGATCGCACAGGGAGCAGGGAGCAGGGAGCAGGGAGCAGGGAAGAGTTAAGAGGAAATAGGTCAAAAATCCTGTGTACCTCATAGCCATAAGAAAGGCTATAGTTGAACAATTCAGCTAATCAGCTATCAGCTTAAGCGCTACGCGCACGCGTGCGCGTTCAGCTATCAGCCAATTCTAGAAAATCTCGAACTATTAAATTCTCCCATTTCAGATTTATTTTAAGCATTAGGCTGACCGCTGACAGCTGACGGCTGAATGCTTACTCCCTACTCCCTACTCCCTACTCCCTACTCCCTACTCCCTAATCTTCCAACGTTATTACAACTTTACCTCGGGCGTGTCCTTGTTCAAGATATCTGATAGCTTCAGGCACTTTACTTAAGCTGTATCTTCTATCGATAACAGCTGCTATTTTGCCGGTTTCAAGAAGCTCCTTGATAAACACTAAATCCTTCTGGTTTGGTTCCATAAACAGGGACACAATTTTCTTACTCCCGGTCATGTAAATCCATGGTCCTAGGAACATAAGTTGGAAAAGTTGTGCCATGGAACCTCCGACAAAGACATAAATTCCGTTGGGAGTTAATATATTCTTGTAATCCAAAATGGAACGATAGGCTGCAGCATCAAGAATCAGGTCATAATGCTGACCATTTTTGGTGAAATCTTCTTGAGTGTAATCAATAACATGGTCTGCACCAATGGAGCGCACCATGTCTAAATTCCTGGTGCTGCACACCCCAGTCACTTCGGCTCCGAAGGATTGGA
>NZ_JAAHGN010000625.1:0-4396 GCF_010672485.1 Moorena sp. SIO2C4
CGAGGGAGTAGGGAGTAGGGAGCGGTGCGACCCGTGGCGAATTTAATTACGGGTCAAGCGCACCGAGGGAGTAGGGAAGTCAGAAGAAGGAACTTTGGAATAGATAATAGCAATGCAGCGGTTTTTAATAACACCAAAAAATCCTCCAAGCTCTTTCCTACTGCTCCGAACGCGCCCCGCGTGGCCCACGGCCTCAGTCCCTGCTCCCTGCTCCCTTTTACTTCAATCCTATGTTCACAACTCAAATATAAATACTTGATCCATTAATATCTTAAGTTTAATTGTTACACTTTAATTGCTTAGGTTTACTTTTCAGCAAAATAGCTGATTAACTACTAAGCACTAACGCCTCTACCTATAGGTTGAGTTTCAGCGTTTTTTTTGTTAAGTTTTTTTTCTTTTCTCAGAGTTTTCTTAAAATTTAGTTTATTTATCTATTCCTTTTGGACGAGTAACATTTTGAGACTGTTGACGAGCTGTGCCAATGATATTGAGAGGTTAAGTAATTGTAATGCTTGAGGTGAAACAATTACAATCATTTAGCTTATTCAAAATGCTCCTTAACTCAATAACATTTATTAATGAAAATAAATTGAACTATTCCTCTGGGATCGCTTTTGCGATTTAAAAATTTTCTGTATCACAAGAAGAGTCAGAAAAATTACGGAAAGAAAAATCCACCATGGTGAACAAGTCCTCTGTTGCGATGTCACCTCGTCAACAACAGCGTTGGAAAAGTAAAGAAACTATGTTTGCTAAGTTGCTTGCTCAGTTGTTTGCTCAGTTGAAGCAAGTGCCCTTGGGCTATTTAATGGTCATGGCTGCGATCGCCATGGCATTGGATCTCTATATCAGTACCTCCGTCACTCCTTTGATGGGTGTATCATTTTTGATGTGTCTAGTTGTGGGAGTGAGGTGGATTGGAGTCCAACCTAGTAATTCTGGGAATCAAATTCAACGGCTAGTCAGGAAATATGGTTTAGGAGCCTGTCTTTTCCTATTCACCTTTCTGTGGTTTATGTTGGACTTTACCGCTGCGCCAGCCCATGCCCAGTTTTTCCAAGTCGCAGAAGATTGGCTAACTAGTGCTATTCCTGAAGTAGACGCCGATTTGGTGTCCCTGGTGTTTAACGTTTTACGAGCACTATTCCTAATTTATTTGGGCATTTCATTGGTCAAAGTAGTCAATGCTGCCCAACAAGATGATGACTGGAAAACCCTAGCCCGTACTCCAATCATCATTTTGATTGTAGTTACATTGGGTGATCTTTTAGCAGGCTACATCACTGGCACAGGAGCATAAACTACGCTATATCTAATTTGCCTGTTGAGTTTTATCTAGCTGAAGGGATGAGTAGTCAGGGTTTTATTGAGATTGAAAGTTGTTTCAATCACTGATAGTTGGCAAGTCTGATCCAAAATAGCTTGACCTATGGCAAATAATTCACAGCAACAATTCCGTCGTGTTAACCGAACTCTTGATGAAAAACCGAAAATTGGTCCTATTCCAGCCGATCAGTTTATCCCCTGGGCAATAATTTGGGCAATTGCCTATTACATCGTCAAGGGAGTACTAGGAGCTAGTTGGGTATGGACATCTTGTTTCGGAGTTTGGGGTATGTCTACTTGGTGGGTGCTAACTTCCTCTAGCCATTGGAAATTTCTTTCTAAGTTTATACCTGTACCTCAATGGACAAGAGGAATGGGTAGATACCAAAGGCTTTTAGAGATTAAACGGGAAAAAGCAAAGGGCAAAGGCTAAAAAGTATGACAACAACTCAAGCTCACGATCAAGCTAAACAAAAGATGGGAAAGAAGCGGGTTGATGTAGGAAATGGTAAAAAGAAAACCTTAAAGCCGTTCGAGGATGACTGTAAGTTAGCTAGTTTCCTAGAAGTCAGACTTGATGGGTCTGATGTTGGGGCATACATTCTCAGAAAAGGAGAAGCTTCCTATAAATTTGTGTTTGGTTTTGAATGTCGAGGCATTCACACCACCTTACGGCAGGAGTTAATTGACCCGGTTTTTGATGCCATCGAAGCTGGGTTAAAAGATTTCCCAGAGCAGGAAACCCTCACGATTCACCTAAAGTCTTTCACTGATGACACTGATAGACAAAACACGTTGAGTCAGTTGATTAAGGGTACAGACTCTAACGAGTTAAAGTACCTAATCATGGGAGAAAAGAAGCGAATTCAAGACTTGACAAAAGGGGGGATTAGAAAGCCCAAGACATTGTATTTATTTGCTACCTATACCGTAGAATCAGGTCGAGAGGGAGCATCTGATAAAATCGAAGAATTTTTGATGACAGCTACCAAGTGGTGGAACGGATTTATTGGCAAGCTGGATGAGTATGAAAAACAGCAGATCGAGAGAGTGATAGAGATTGCCTTTAATAATGGCTATCAATTTTGGGAAAGGCTGTTGAGCAATCAAATGGGTCTATCGATTCGCCCTCTTTCTGCTCAAGAGTGTTGGAATTATGTGTGGCAGCGATTTAATGATACACCACCTCGTTCAGTTCCCCAGTTGCTTTCCTTAACTGAAGCTGGAGTTACCGAAGAGGTTTACTCAGAAATCCACCCGGTTTCTCTGTTAATGGAAGACTATACCGCTATTCCATTTGCTGATCGACGTTGGATTAATCTCAAAGACCAGTATACCGCAGTCATGCTCTTTTTAGACAAGCCTGAGGGGTGGAGGAATAAAGAATCCCAAATGCGCTATCTCTGGCAAGTCATGGCAAAAGATGAGGTCTATGACACCGATTGTTTTTGTGAGATTTCCAAAGCGAACATTAAGACGGTAACCAGCAAAATGCATTCGCTGACGAAACAGGCAAATGTCTCCTCAAAATATGCAGAGGAGAAAAATACGATTAATGTTAAAGCACAATTAAATATTCAGAAAAATGTCGAGGCTCAGGCGGCTATCTATGAAGGTGCCGTGCCATTTAATGTCTCGGTTGTTTTCTTAGTTCATCGCGATTCTCCACAAGATTTAGATCAGGCGTGTTATACTTTAAAATCTTATTTTCCGCCACCAGCTTGGATGGTAAGGGAGAGCGAGTATCCTTGGAAAATATGGCTAGAAACCTTACCAATTTCCTGGAGCAGACTATTAATGCGTCCGTTTAAGCGATCGCATACCTATTTAAGCCATATTGCACCAGGCTTAATGCCAGTAGTCAAAACCCGGACAGTGGATAGAACGGGATTTGAATTAATCTCTGCTGAAGGGGGTACGCCAGTTTTTATTGACTTATTCAAACAGCATAAAAACCTAGGTATTTTCGGAACCACCCGCAGTGGAAAATCTGTGTTGGCATCAGGAATTATTACCCAAGCCTTGGCTCATGGTATACCCATCTCAGCTATGGATTATCCAAAACCCGATGGCAGTTCTACCTTTAGTGACTACACCGCTTTTCTCGGGGATAAAGGAGCTTATTTTGATATTGGTCGAGAGGCAGTTAATCTTTTCGAGTTGCCCAATTTAAAGGGATTAGATGGTAAACTACAACAAGAGAGACTTACAGAATACAAAGAATTCTTAGTCGAAGCACTAATGCTAATGGTTCTTGGCTCCACGACGTTTCATGACCGGACTTATACGGATAACATCAGAGCCATGTTAAGCTTAGCAATCAAAGCCTTTTTTGATGATGATCAAATCCATGACCGTTATGTAGCAGCAAATATCAATGGCTTAGACTCTCAAGAATGGCAATTAATGCCTACCCTTGCGGATTTTATTGATTTTTGTTCCTTAGAGAGATTGCGAGTTACCTCTGTATCTGGGGATATCCTTCAAGGCTTGGATCAAGTCAAATTGCGACTGAGGTATTGGATCAATAGCCGAGTAGGACAAGCGATTAGTCGTCCTTCTACCTTTAGAAGTGATGCTCAGTTATTAGTCTTTGCCTTACGGAATATTAGTAGTGACGAAGATGCTGCACTACTCTCCTTAGGGATTTACTCAGCAGCCTTAAGACGTTCTTTAGCCTCGCCGGTGAGTATATTTTTCATCGATGAAAGTCCGATTCTGTTCCAGTATAATTCCATTGCTGAATTAATTGGCAGATTGTGTGCTAATGGAGCTAAAGCAGGAATTCGGGTAATTTTATCCGCTCAAGATCCAGATACCATTTCCAAGTCTCCCAGTGCAGCGAAAATTTTTCAGAATATAACAACACGCTTAGTAGGGAGGATTCAACCAACAGCAGTGGATAGCTTTGTTAATATTTTGAAATATCCTTCAGAGATTATTAACAAAAATGCCACAGAAGGATTTTTTCCTAAACAAGAAGGAATGTATTCTCAATGGTTACTCGATGACAATGGGATTTACACCTACTGTCGATTTTATCCCGGTTCAGCACTGTTAACAGCTG
>NZ_JAAHGN010000626.1:0-4384 GCF_010672485.1 Moorena sp. SIO2C4
CAGTAGTCGATCAGGGTGTGGGGTTTTTGGGGTATGGAGTGGGGCGGGGGCACGGGATGGATCGGAATATTCAAAAGCTTTGAGCAAAATAGTGGCTTTTGACGATGCAAGTTTCTTTCATTACAGAACAGATGTGTTCGCGCAGCGGGGCGTCAGCCCTTCGCAATCCGTGGGACGCTCTTAAGAGACTCGGATGAAGCGCTTCTGTTCTGTTTTCGGTAAATTCTTGAAAATTACTGCCAAGCTGGCAACATGGCTAAGCTATAGCCGTGTTTACTTATCTGTGATCTTAAATCCGCTTTTATAGCCCCCTTTTAGCCCAGTCGAGAGGGAAGTTGCGGCTAGATAAGCTTGCGTTTACCTGCCTTTGACCCAAGGCTTCGCCCCGTGACTTAATTATAAAGGAGGTTTTTAACTTGGATTTGGGATCAGAAGTAGTCTTGAGGGATGTATACCTAGCATTTTAACATCATTTTAACATCAATTGCATTATTTTAACTTCTAATCATTTCGAGTCATTTTTTGATTAGTAATAGTTAACTATTATTACCAAAATTCAGACTGGAAGTCAATTAATTCAACCCCAATTCACAATCCCTTCACGAATTCGCCGATACAATGTGAAAGTTCAGTGAAATGATACAAAATATACTACTCCTTTTTTGACAAACCAAAATACTATGAGCAGAGGCTTCGATTAAAAATTATTAATAAGGCGGTCAATAAAAATGACTAGGTCATCTACCTATATATCAGTTACTTTTATAAAAAAATATCTACTTTAGCGGGAACTTTTAAAGTTTTCAGCGGTCTGGTTAATAGACTATTTAGTTGACAACAAAGACTTTAGGGTTAGTGGGTGCCTACCAAATATTTTAAAAAATGGCAGGAGACTATTCCGTAAAGTTTGGGCAAAAACTACCTAAGCAAGTTAGCTCCCTTGAGCATAACTGTTCTATCAGCCTTGGTATTTCAAGCAATTATTTCGTCGTTTAATCAACTTTAGATAACTAATAAAAAGCCGTGATTATCTCCAAGTCTTCTGCTTATACCTCGGTTGATTCACCAATTTGGGATAACAGAATACCCAGTTGTTTATTTCAGCAAGAGGTTCATCATTCAGCTAACAATAATATCAAGCGATTAATTGATATTATTGGAGCTTTGGTTGGATTATTAATTACCGTGAGCATCGCAATTCCCATTGCGTTCGCTATGTCGATAGTCGATCCCGGTCCATTATTTTATAGTCAGATCCGTTGTGGTCTGAATGGCAAACCCTTCCAAATCAGGAAATTCCGCTCAATGATCGTGGGTGCAGACAAACTCAAGCACTTAGTAGAAAACCAAGCTAAAGGTCATATATTCAAAAATGAAAATGATCCCCGTATCAGTCGGATCGGAGGCTTTCTACGTCGTACCAGTCTTGATGAATTTCCCCAATTCTGGAATGTCTTGATCGGAGATATGAGCCTAGTCGGAACTCGTCCTCCTACCTTTGATGAAGTAATGGGCTACAAGCGCCATCACTATAAGCGTTTAAGAGTTAAACCTGGAATCACCGGTGAATGGCAAGCCAATGGTCGTTCAAAGGTGACTGACTTTGAAGATGTGGTTCTTATGGACTTGGATTACCAACGTAAGTGGTCTATCGGCTACGACCTGAAGCTGATTCTGAAAACTATCATGGTAATCTTTAATAGGCATGGTGCTTATTAAGATCACGTTATAAGCTCTTAACCCGATAGTACTAAATCCAGGTTGAACAGAATGCTTAAGCTAACCCTATCTACAATGTTTGATTGAGAATGTTTGATTGAGGTGGGGTTAGCTTAAGCTAATAAACACGCATCGATAACAGATTGATTAATTAGTGACAGGATAGTCACTCCTATTATTTTTATCAGTAAAATTAATCCTATTTTTCCAAGACTTACCGAACCTTTTTGAGAACTGCTATCAACAGATTAATCAATAGAGAAGTGGAAGTATTGATTGGTGATTACAGTTAACTATAATCACGGAATAACAACTTCCATGGTTCCTAAGACAATAAAAATTAACACTGATAAAATTAACGATGATTTTCTGGATTTATTCAGGGAAATCAATCTGAATTGGTGATATTTATGGTCATATTTATTTTTTAATGGAGCCTACGGGAATTGAACCCGTGTCCGCCCTGGTTATTTACTTATCGCTCATTCACAGGCTTAGCCCCTTTAACCCTCGGAGCGGGGATCATCCCTTATCCCGGATGACAGGATGCTTTGGTGAAGTCTTAGCTAGCAAACCGACCAAAGACAGCTTACTAGAGCATCCGTTGGGGTTAAGTCTATAGTCCTTAACGGAGTCAAACTACAGACGCTCGAACCTGTTTATAGGTGTTTAGGCAACAGCAGGTGCAGCCTTACGAGCAAAAGGAACGATGTTGTTCGCAGTTACAATTTTTTTGAGTCCGGTATTTGCGAGAGAAGACTCACTCTCGACCTGAATCACGGGTCAGCTTTCACCAACACGTCGAAACCATTAAGGCCCCTTGCAGTTATTTCCTTTTTCCATTATAGTCAATATTTCAAAGTAGCAACTACCAAATACGCGTGATCCTCTTGTGTGATCTTGAATTGGAAAATTTCTTTAACGCTGTTTAGCTGGGTAAATCCCCGCCTTCTATCAGGACGGGGATTTACGTGAACCTTTTAACTCTTGCTGCTCAGGATTTCCTCGATCGCTTGTCGTTCTGCTGGTTCAGTCACAGGCAAACTCTGGCGGGTATCAGTAATCAGCCAATCTAGAGCTGCCGCCTGAACATCAATAGCCGCACCAGTCTTATCAACACAATAGCGTCCAAACACTAACTTATCCACTAGACGTACTCCGGCTCCAAGGCGAGAATATTCAAAAATTACGCTATTCTCAACGGTTGCTCCGCTACAAATCCAGCAATTGGGACCAATCATAGTTGGTCCGATAATCTTTGCCCCATCTTCGATGTGGGTCATAGCACCAATGTAAACCGGACCTTTGATATCCACTTTGTCCCAATTTACGGCCACATTTAAACCAGTATAGATTCCGGGAGCGACTTCTTTGCCAGGAATCGGTACATTCTTGATTTCTCCGAGCAGGACACCTCGAACAGCTCGCCAGTAATCTGGCACTTTACCAATATCAACCCACTGGAAATCCATTGGCACCGCATAGAAAGGAGCCCCCATTTCCACAAGTTTGGGAAACAGTTCGCCCCCAATATCATATTCCTGACCAGAGGGGATATATTTAAATATTTCTGGCTCAAAAATGTAAATTCCTGTGTTGATATTGGTACTGCGGGCTTCCTCAACTGAGGGTTTTTCTTGGAAAGCTTTGATTCGACCAGTTTCATCTGTAACTACGACACCGTAGCTAGAAACCTGTTCTCGTGGTACAGGTTTTGCCACTAGGGTAGCAATTGCTCCCTTTTCTTTATGGAATTTAACTGCTGCTGTCAAGTCCAGGTCAATTAGGGCATCACCACAGAGCACCACAAATGTATCATCAAAGAAGGGATAAAAGTCCTGGATCTTGCGCATGCCACCAGCTGAGCCGAGGGCTTCCCCAACCAGTTGACCATCGACAATGCGACCTTCAAAGGAATAAGCAATTTCAACGCCAAAGCGTTGCCCATCTCGAAAATAGCTTTCAATTTCGTTAGCCAAGTGAGAGACGTTGACCACAACTTGGTCGAAGCCATGTTGTCGTAATAGTTCTAGTAAAAACTCCATTACTGGTTTTTGCAGGATGGGAATCAATGGCTTGGGAATAGTGTAAGTGATAGGGCGAACGCGAGTTCCCTTGCCAGCTGCCAGAATCATGGCTTTCATGTATCTTTTCTCCTTAAACTAAATCCATAGAGGTTGATGTGGGCAATTGAGTACGATTCTAACTAGTCCTTGAGCTCTCACCCACGATTAGCACAAGGGACTAAAGTCCCTAACTCGTTTTCATCCCCGCTACTATTACACAGGGGCAAACAAGCTGGAATTTTCTGTAACCTATGCTTTGAGTGATGCTTTGAGTGACTCCAGCTGAGAATTCCTGGTTTCCTGACAAGGCTAGTTGATGTTACAAGCCCCTGCTTTTAAGCGTGGGGTTCATGACTCCAATTTACGGATTTTTAGATCTTGGTAGAATTCCTCTTGGCATAACTCAACCTTAGACTGAGCAGATAACAATAGCAGTCCCCAGAAAACACTAACTCTGTCCCCTATTGGTGATTCAATAGGAGTGATTGCTGTTTCTGTGTCAGCTTTTGCCGACATCTTGGCTGTTCCCAGTTTGTCCTCCTGGTAAGAAGAACCAACGGAAGTTGATGCAACTGATGATGGGGATAACGTCCACCACT
>NZ_JAAHGN010000627.1:0-4379 GCF_010672485.1 Moorena sp. SIO2C4
TTACTATAGCCCCCTGATGGGTAATTGCTTGCTGATCTGGTAAATAGTTCATCTGTTCTGCAACTAAGACCGGATTTTTGTTGTTTTGTCAAGTAGTTCATTTGTTAGGCTTATTTGACCTGCTCCCTTTATAGTCGGGTGCATCTCATATTTGTAAAAAAGGAAGTGTGGGGCCCGGGCCCGGGGAGTGTGGGAATTTTCTCCCGAATTTTTGCCTAATTGCAAAACTGAGATGCACCCACCGCGCTTCCTGGTTGCTCGCCGAAGAGCGCGGCTCTTTTTGTTATGAGTATAGTATAACATTTGCCTATGGTTATTGTCAAACTCAAAATAAAAAAAATCAAGGCAATTTATAAAAATTGTAATAATTAGTTACAATATTATGATTATAATGGTAGCAAGTTTAGCTAGTCTTTGAAATAGGTATAATTGCCTGAACCTAAAAGTATTCAGCCGTTGTTGATAGTTTGGCTGATAGCTGAATGCTTACAGAGGAAAAATGAGTGAGGGATAGAGTTGTTCGGGTTTGGTTTTATTTTTGTTAAAGATGGGAAGACTTAAAATAGAAAACCTAACACTTCATACCCTTAAGGCTGCTTGACTGACAAATCTGGCTTTGTAGTTGGGCTTTCACTATGTTCAACCCAAGGCAGCTTATGGTTTGGTTGGGTTTCGCTACCGCTCAACCGCTCCCTAGGTAAAATCAAGGGTTTTAGAAGTTTTTTCAGTCAATCCGTTGTATTAGACCGCCCTTGGCGCTTAAACGTGGCGCTTAAATTAATAGTTATCTGGCAAATATTGGAGACAATAAATGGTATTAGAAAATCTCGACAACGTCCCCTGGACATCCTTAAAACATGCTTATGGAGGGGCAGAAGATACACCAAAGTATTTGCGGCTCCTTACTTCTTCAAATCCATCAGACCAAGAAAAAGCGTTTAATCACCTCTACTCAACTCTCTATTATCAAGGATCAGTCTATACCGCAGCAGTTGCCGCTGTTCCTTTTATGATAGAAATTTTGCAGGAATCCACTATTAAACACAAGCATTTTACCCTTGATTTGCTGTCTAGTTTAGCAGCGGTGGGGAGTTTTCACAATAACCACCAACATCTTTTCTTGTTTAAAGACGTGCGTGAAACCCCAGAGTTTAAAGCCAGGTTTCAAGAGGAACTTAACTGGGTTGCTGACTTACGTACTGAATTAGAAAAACATCTCCCTGTTTATTGTCTGATGCTCGATGATAACGAGAAGTTGAACCGCCTTTATGTATCTCATCTACTCTCAGTTTTACCTGACTTGCGTGAGCGCTCTATTCCTGAACTGATTAACCACCTAAAAACAGAAAATGATCCACAAGTACGAGCCAATATATTACATGTCTTAGGAAAACTTGATTATGCAAATCAGCAAGCTTTGTTTGAGGAATTTTGGCGGAGCGAAAAAAACAGACTTCCACAATGCGTTGCCCTGGCATGGTTTACTACCTGTTCTGGGGTACAGACTCCTGAGGAGGCACTTAACGCCCTAGTGGAAATATTGTTAACTGCTGATGAGGGAATGATTGGTGAATATGAAGAATTACCAAGTGTGGGACGATTCACCCCTAACATGGCAATTCCTGTTGCAATAGCAAGTTCTAAATATGCAGAGCGTATTTTACCGTGGTACACCAAGCAAGTGATGAGGAGTAATTTTGTAGGAGATAATTTTGGAATTGGCTTATTAGTAGTGGCACTAAGGCCACAAGGAAAAATAGCGAATATAAATCACCTTTCTGGATCCCAATGTCAGGCTATTATAGCAATTGCCAAAAAAGCTTGGCTAACTCCAAATTCGATTTACGGTAACATGATCGATGTGCTTAGAATGTTCGGCTTACCAGATACAAAAGAAGAGATAGATCAACTAGTTAGGCTCAATCTAAATCGCTCCCATGGATAGACCAGCTAACACTGCGTCGAATCGGAACGCGATCACCAGGCTGATTTGGTTTTGTGGTGGCAAATGACTGAAGTCGTTCCGATAGCTGTAGCAACCTGAAATCTATTATCCCTTATGATTGGAATTGTGATAATCTCCCACAGTGCTAAGCTAGCAGCTGGGGTCAAGGAATTAGCTGAACAGATGGTTCAGACCTCAGTACCGATTGCGATCGCAGCGGGTATTGATGACCCAGAAAATCCCTTTGGTACCGATGTGCTGCAAGTCCAAGCTGCCATTGAGTCGGTTTACTCCGATGCTGGGGTAGTAGTATTGATGGATCTAGGTAGTGCAGTGCTGAGTGCGGAAATGGCACTGGAGTTTCTGGATGAAGACCAGAAAAGCAAGGTAAGATTGTGCGAAGCGCCATTAGTGGAAGGTGCGATCGCAGCCGTTGTCCAAGCTGCGGCTGGTGGTGATATCGACCAAGGGATTGGATTAGCTAGATCAGCCTTGATCGGTGACACTTGATACTTTAGTTGGGATTCCCGCTACTGGTAGGGTTTCAGCACACAGTCCAAGTAAGCATTCAGCTGTCAGCGGTCAGCTGTCAGCAGATGTAACTCAGCATTATTCCAATGCTTACCTGTTTTATTAAAAAGCTGTTCCCGTGGCCTGCCCATAAACTGATAGCTGATAGCTGATGGCTGATAGCTGATAGCTGATAGCAGTCGCCAGGGCAGTTAGGACATGACAAAAGTCTCACACCCTTTGTAAGCGCAAGAGTTTTACTTCTGACAAATGACTTCTGACTTCTGACTTCTGCTATACCAGTCCAATTTCTTGATCAAAATCAATGACAAACCCCATGAACTATGGGAAGGACTGCTTTTGTCTGTCTTTAGACATAGAGTTTAGTTATCGATATTTAACCATTTAGATACAGTAAAAATAATCAAAAATTTCATTAAAATGAAATTTTTGATTGAATTTTGTCCACCCTAGATAGCCTAATCAGGACGTGATTGGTAATTTACAGACGTTGGTGTGTTGAAGGTTAGAGGTTAATGTTTAGTAGGGGCTTTAAGTGAAGTTCAAGTTAAGTAAAAGAGCAGGATAAAGCTTAAATAAAATTAACAAAAATCCCAAGTCAAGCTATGACTTGATTTGAAGTCTTAAGCAGACTTCCGTGACTGGTTTTACTCGAACGAGTATGGAATACTTGATTTCGGGAGCAGGTAAAAGTTGCACAACATATGAACTATTTGCTATCAGAGCAAGCTCAAACCCATGAGGGGACTATAGCTTTAGTAAAAATGCTTTGCATCAGTGACATGCTGCCCTTGATTTCGGTGCATCAACAGGACTTATGCTGGCAACAAACCTCAGTTCTCATCGCCCATGGGGCGAAAATGCTGAAAACAATACCGCTTTTTGGGTCGAGCCCCTCCTGGAAAAACTGTCTGATGGCGATAGCAGCGCCTTTTGGCCCCTGTGGGACAACTATAAAGACTATCTTTACCATCGCTGCTTGAGCTGGATGGGGGGTAATCCCTCCCAAGCACAAGATGCTCTTTCTGGGATCATGCTCAAGGCTTGGGAAAAATTGCCCAAATTTGCCCCAAAGATTACCAATCTCAAAGGATGGCTGACTAAATTTGCCCGTAACTTCTGTATAGACCGACATCGAGAAAACAACTCTGGGGCAATCGGAGTAGAAAACCTGGAAGGGATGGCAGTGCTAGAGGGGAATGGGTTGGTTACGGAATTCGATAGCCCAGGTTTGGTTGTAGAAAAGAGGGAACTATTAGAGGTAATCCAAAGTGCTCTAGAGGATTTGCCCGAGAATCAGCGCCAGGTATGTGTCTTGCGCTTTGAGCAGGATTTATCTTACCAAGAGATAGCTCAACGACTGGCAATTTCCAACGATAGCGTTCGTAAACGTATCCAACGAGCTAGGGGGATACTGCAAAAGCGGTTAACTAAGTATCGGGCCGGGTTGGATCAGAAGGCTTACGGGGAGATCGCCAAATTGCAGGAGATTAGGGGAGTAGAAGAGCAGGAGAGTAAGGAAGAAAAAGACAGAGAAAGCGATGTAACTCCCTCAAACCAAGAGATAGGAAAAGGGGAGCAGGAGAAAACTGAGAAGTTGGAGTCTTTAAGGCAGATGCCAGTGTCGGAGTCTGTTTCAGTCGAAGAGCCTTATAAGGATTTAGACAAAACGGGAGTAGAGATAACTTCACTGGATAAGCCAGATTTGGCAGTTAAGCCAGCAGTGGAGATAACGTCACTGGTAGAACCAGCATTGGCAGTTGAGCCACTATCTGAACTACCAAAAGTAATCCCAATTAAAAAAGAGCCCAGAAGTAGGGACAGCAAAAACCAGCAAATTTTAAGCAGACCAAGAAGCTCCCAGGCATTACTCCCCTTGGCTGGAAAATCACTATTGGGGAGA
>NZ_JAAHGN010000628.1:0-4379 GCF_010672485.1 Moorena sp. SIO2C4
TGACACCAAGCTTATCCCCACAAAATGCTCACGGGGCGCTATAACCGATTCCATACCCTACGGCAGAAAGATGGTATTGCTGGTTATCTAAAGCGCTGCGAGAATAAGTTTGATCACTTTGGAGCCGGTCATGCGTCCACCAGTATTTCTTCTGCTTTGGGTATGGCGATCGCCCGAGACCGCAGAGGGGAAAACTTCAAAGTGGCAGCAGTTATTGGTGATGGTGCTCTGACCGGTGGCATGGCATTGGAAGCCATCAATCATGCAGGACATTTACCCCATACTAAACTACTGGTGGTTCTCAATGACAATGAGATGTCCATCTCCCCTAATGTCGGGGCTATTCCCCGTTACCTCAACAAAGTGCGGCTTTCTGAGCCGATGCAGTTTATTACTGACAATTTAGAGGAACAGTTCAAAAATCTCCCCTTTGTCGGTGAGTCTTTATCCCCAGACTTGCAACGGCTCAAGGAAGGGATGAAGCGTTTAGCCGTACCTAAGGTCGGAGCAGTATTTGAAGAACTTGGCTTTACTTACATCGGACCGGTAGATGGTCACAATCTAGAGGAGTTAATTTCCACCTTTACCAACGCCCACAAGCTAGATGGACCAGTGCTGGTGCATGTGGCAACTACGAAAGGCAAGGGGTATGCGATCGCAGAAGCGGACAAAGTGGGTTACCATGCCCAAAGTCCCTTCAACCTAGCTACGGGTAAAGCCCTTCCAGCTAAAAAACCCAAACCCCCCGGCTATTCCAAAGTTTTTGCCCACACCCTAGTCACACTAGCTCAGAATAATCCCAAAATCATTGGCATCACGGCAGCTATGGCTACCGGGACAGGGTTGAATAAATTGCAAGAAAAACTCCCTGACCAATACATAGATGTGGGGATTGCGGAACAACACGCCGTCACCCTAGCGGCTGGCCTAGCCTGTGAAGGAATGCGACCGGTTGCAGCTATTTACTCCACCTTCTTACAACGGGCTTACGACCAAATCATTCACGACGTTTGTATCCAAAACCTACCCGTCTTCTTCTGCCTCGACCGTGCGGGAATTGTGGGTGCTGATGGCCCTACTCACCAAGGGATGTATGATATCGCTTATTTGCGATGCATTCCTAATATGGTAATTATGGCTCCCAAAGACGAAGCTGAACTGCAACGTATGGTAGTTACAGGAGTAAACCACACCGATGGTCCGATTGCCATGCGCTATCCTCGGGGTAGTGGTTATGGCGTTCCTCTGATGGAAGATGGTTGGGAACCCCTACCCATTGGTAAAGCAGAACTATTGCGTAATGGTGACGACCTGTTAATGGTAGGGTATGGCACTATGGTTTACACCGCCATGCAAACCGCTGAAATTCTTAGCGAGCATGGTATTGAAGCAACGGTGATTAATGCTCGTTTTGTCAAGCCCCTGGATACAGAATTAATCTTCCCCTTGGCTCAGAAAATTGGTCGTGTAGTTACCCTAGAAGAAGGGTGCTTAATCGGTGGCTTTGGTTCAGCGGTGGCAGAAGCACTGATGGATAATGATATATTAGTTCCCCTGAAGCGCTTTGGTGTACCGGATAAATTAGTCGATCATGCCAAGCCCGATGAATCAAAAGCTGATTTGGGGCTGACTGGCTCTCAAATTGCTGAACAGATCAGGGAAGCGTTCTTTACTAGACAGCCATCTGCTGTTAGTTAATTTATCAATGTTAACAGTTGACAGTTGACGGTTGAAATTTAACGGTTAACTGTTAACCGTCAACCGTTAACAAAATAGCAATTAACAATTAACAATTAACAATTAAGAATATACCGAACTTAGATGAACTCATCCACATACCAAGTGTATCCCGTTGTTTGGGAAAACGACCGAGTTATCCTCATTGACCAAAACCGCTTACCCAGCAAATATTCCATTGTAGAAATCAGCCGCTGTGAAGATATGGTTGAGGCGATTAAAACTATGATTGTTCGGGGAGCGCCAGCGATTGGAATCGCAGCGGCTTATGGCATTTACCTTGGCGCAAGAGAGATTAAAACTAAAGAACGCAAGGCTTTCCTCGAACAGCTTGAAGTTGTAGCGCAGCAGTTGCGGCAAACTCGTCCTACAGCGGTTAATTTGTTTTGGGCAATCATGCGGATGCTTAAAAATGCCTATGAAACGATCGGGACAGTAGAAGAGATTAAAGCTTCCTTACTTGAAACAGCTCAACAAATTCAGCTGGAGGATTTACAAACCTGTCAAGCCATAGGCGATCGCGGATTAGAAGTATTACCGACAACCCCCGACAAACTCTGTCTTCTGACCCATTGTAATGCAGGAGCGTTGGCAACAGCTGGGTATGGTACTGCCTTGGGAGTGGTGCGTTCGGCGTGGCGGGATGGGCGATTAGCCAGATTATATGCTGACGAAACCCGCCCCCGCTTGCAAGGTGCTAGGTTAACGACCTGGGAATGCGTCGAAGAAGGTATTCCCGTTACTTTAATTACCGATAGCATGGCCGCCCATTGTATGAAACAAGGGCTAATTGATGCGGTTGTAGTGGGAGCTGATCGCATTGCTGCCAATGGGGATACGGCTAACAAAATTGGTACCTATAGTGTAGCTCTGATTGCTCAAGCTCATCAGATACCTTTCTTTGTGGCTGCTCCGATCTCAACCATTGATTTTCAGCTATCTACTGGCGAAGAGATTCCCATTGAAGAACGTCACCCCTCAGAAATTTATCAGATTGGGGAGACAGTGATTTGTCCTCCTAAAGTGGAATTTTATAACCCAGCTTTTGATGTAACTCCAGCGGAGTTAATCACTGCCATTATTACTGAAAAAGGCGCATTAGCCCCCAGTGAGCTGTCACAACTTAACATTAAGCAGTCAGTTTGAAATCTATCTTGGTTTTAGGGATTAGGGATTAGGGAGTAGGGAGCGGTGCGACCCGTGGCGAATTTAATTACGGGTCAAGCGCACCGAGGGAGTGGGGAGTCGGGGTAATAAAATTGAATGTACCTGATAAGGAGTGAGAAACGCTATAACTGACCCAACTATGTTTGAGTCAGTTCCTTAGTTCAGCAACCTCTAAAGGATAAAGTCCGATAGCTATGGGTGTTTAGATCATGGGTGTTTAGATCATGGGTGTTTATAGCAATTATCATAGCTATGAGGTACACAATTTCGGGATTTTAGGTAATAGGTAATAGGTAATAGGTAATAGGTAATAGTAATAGGTAATAGTAATAGGGATGCGCTGCATCAAGAGGTGCGACCCGTGGCGAATTTAATTCTTAATGGTAAGAGCGCACCTAACAGGGAATCAGCTTCAAAGAATACTGTACCTCATAACTGTGAGAAACGCTATAGATCATGGGTGTTTAGATCATGGGTGTTTAGATCAAAGCCCTGCAGCTGTAGAACCGTCAACAGTCAACGCTCAACAGTGAACAAAACATGATCAATTAAAATATGCACATAAAATATCAAATAGCTAAGAGGAAATCGTGAACGGAAAACTTTCCACCCAACACTTAATTGTGTGCGGCTTAGGTGTAGCTATCCCGTTATTATACGCAGAGGTAGCCACCGCCGCCGCTGATCTAACCAATACTAGTGTAACTAACTGGAAAAAAATTCAGTATGAAAGCTTTCTGCCAAGGCTTGAAACACCAGAATTGTCCCCTCTCGAAGAAGTCAATCACTATCTGCGGCAAGAAGAAGATTTCTTTAATAATACCCCTCGTTTAGTGATTAAACTAAGTGAGCGTCGTCTTTATGTTTATCGAGGAGATAAACTCGAAGCCAGTTATCCAGTTGCCATCGGTCAGCCTGGTTGGGAAACCCCTACAGGCAATTTCCAAGTGACACAGATGGTTCAAAATCCAGTTTGGAAGCATCCTCTAACTGGTGAAGTCGTTGCTCCAGGACCAGAAAACCCTCTTGGTCCAAGGTGGATGGCATTTTGGAGTGATGGAACAAACTACATCGGGTTTCATGGTACCAATGATGAGGAACTGGTGGGACAAGCAGTGTCTCACGGTTGCATCCGGATGCGTAATGATGATGTCAAAGCTTTGTATAACAGAGTGGCTTTGGGAACATCTGTAACAGTACAGGAATAGTTATTGTTGACAGCTGCCCCTAGCTAAAGCTAGGGGATTGAGGCAGCTTGATCAGGGTGGGCACAAGATGGTGATTCAAGCTTTTTGGTATATATAGCAGAAGTCAGAAGTCATTTGTCAGAAGTCATTTGTCAGAAGTAAAACTCTTGCGCTTCTTGATGCAGTCGCTCATGGGGGAAACCCCCAAGACCGTAATGGTGCTTTTTCCGTTGGCGAATTAAATTCGCCACGGGTCGCACCTCTGCATCGCTTACAAAGGGTGTGAGA
>NZ_JAAHGN010000629.1:0-4377 GCF_010672485.1 Moorena sp. SIO2C4
TAGCAGATCGGGAAAATCCCAGAAAGCCTTAATCCCACCTCTGTTGCTCCCTCAGTTTTGCAAGCAGACCCAGATAAAACTGTATCGATTGAGTTTTTTAGCTTTTCCAAGTCTTACAATATGGGAGGCTTCCGGATTGGCTATGCTATCGGTAATGCTCAAGTGATTCGAGCTTTGCGGCAGGTGAAAGCGGCCATTGACTTTAACCAATACAGGGGGATTCTCAATGGTGCGATCGCAGCGTTGAATGGTTCTCAAGACATTGTTAAACCTGTAGTCACCACCTATCAACAGCGACGGGATACCTTTGTCGATGCTTTAAACCGGATTGGTTGGTCAGTGCCAGTGCCACTAGCCACTATGTATGTCTGGGCAAAATTGCCAGAACCTTGGGCAGGGAACTCAGTGAAATTTTGTACTAGCTTGGTAGAAGCCACTGGGGTTGCTGTTGCTCCAGGAGCTGGTTTTGGCAAGGCTGGTGAAGGCTATGTGCGTTTTGCCTTAGTACAGGAACCAGAAGTTTTGGAAAGAGCAGTGGAGAGAATTTCAGGATTTTTGCAATCTCATCAATAGGTACCTAATACCCTGTCGAATTTAATGTTAAGGGTTAGGGCAAGGTATTAGGAGCAACAGCTCAGAATGAGTTTTTAGTAGGTTAAACCCTAATCAGCTATGGGGCGGCCCTTGAAAACCATAGGTTTACCTACACCCTATGTTATTGCCCGATGTTATTTATTGTTAACGTGTTACAGCACCTGATTAGTATCCTCATTGATAGGCAGATCGAAAACTACTTCAAACTTTGCTTCTGGCATATACCGATCCAAAAATCGGAGATGGTTATCAGCATCCTGACGATTAAAGAACCTAGCAACTGTGTACCTTTGGCATTTAGGCAGTAGACGCATAAGAGCCCAAGGGCGAGTGTAGTCTTCTGTTAGTGGGATTTGTCGATTAGTCATGCTTACCCCTGATTTGACCTAATAAGATCACTGGATGATTGCTTGATGAAAGGCGATCACAGGCTGATATGCGTTCGCTGAAAGCGGGACGCGCGTCCATCGCCTAGCTTATGAAAGACCTTTGTTTTCTGTCGAATCTTTAGTCACATTAATCTAAAATCGCTGACTAAAAAACAGCCGGGTGATCTGGACATTAAGATGATTCTGTGATATCGCTACACTCCTGATCACGACAGGGAAAGATGATGAGCTGATTGCGGTGCGACCCCGGTCGGGTTTCCCGACAAGGGTGAACGCGCACCAAGAGAAAAGCTCACCTATTAACAGAGCTGTCCGCCGTAACCCACCAATATTCACCAAGTAATCGCTGTCTTAAGATTTACTTTATAAACAGTCTCTAATTTTCATCAGCTAGCCTAGCCATTAAACGTAAGTATTTAGTTAAAAAAAGCCCTTTAACATTACACTTACGACATTATAGCGTAAGACACATTTGCTATAATAATGGTATGTAAAAAGGTCGAACAATTACCAAGCTGGAAACATCAAAAGTTACCTAAAAATTGTTAACTTGAATCCTGCCAGTAATTGCAATGATTGACGCTGTAGCTAATGAAATAGTGTACATTAATGGGAATAGTGGACAAAAAATGCCCTAAGTTCCATCAATAAACTTAACCCTTAATCATAACATCCAATGACTACTGCTGCACCAGCTAAAACTCAATACGAAGCAATCATTGGTTTAGAAACCCATTGTCAGCTTAGTACCGAAACCAAGATTTTTTCTAACTCTTCCACAAAATTTGGTGCTACCCCTAATACCAATATTGACCCAATTTGTATGGGGATGCCAGGGGTGTTACCGGTTCTGAATCAAAAGGTACTAGAGTATGCTGTCAAAGCGGGTTTAGCACTCAATTGCCAGATTGCTCCCTACAGCAAATTTGACCGGAAACAGTATTTTTATCCTGACCTACCCAAAAACTACCAGATTTCCCAATACGACTTGCCCATTGCTGAGCATGGCTCACTGGAAATTGAAGTGTCCGATGATGACGGTAATCCTATCCGTAAAACGATTGGCATCACTCGCCTACACATGGAGGAAGATGCAGGGAAACTGGTTCATGCTGGTAGTGACCGACTGGCTGGTTCTACCTACTCCCTAGTAGATTTCAACCGTGCTGGGGTACCCCTGATTGAAATAGTATCAGAACCGGATCTGCGCTCTGGTCAAGAGGCAGCAGAATACGCTCAAGAGCTGCGTCGGATTGTACGCTACATCGGTGTCAGTGATGGCAACATGCAAGAAGGGTCCCTGCGTTGTGATGTCAATATCTCTGTACGTCCTGTGGGTCAAAAGGAGTTTGGCACCAAAGTTGAAATCAAAAATATGAACTCCTTCAATGCTATCCAGAAGGCGATTGAGTACGAAATTGACCGGCAAATCGCAGCTGTGGAAGCTGGAAAATCGATTATTCAAGAAACTCGCCTTTGGGAAGAGGGTAGTCAACGCACCATTAGTATGCGGACTAAGGAAGGATCTAGCGATTACCGCTATTTTCCTGAACCTGACTTACCACCGATTGAAGTGTCAACGGAACAATTAGAGCAATGGCGCAGTGAGCTAGCAGAACTTCCTGCCCAGAAGCGGCATCGTTATGAAAGTGAACTGGGACTTTCTGCCTATGATGCCCGGGTGTTGACGGATGATCGTCAAGTGGCAGAGTATTTTGAAACAAGTGTTGCTGCTAATGCTAATCCCAAACAAGCCGCAAATTGGGTAATGGGAGATATTGCTGCTTATCTTAAGACTGAGAAACTGGCTATTACAGAGATTGCTCTGAAACCCAATACTCTGGCAGAACTGATTAACTTGATTGATGATGACACCATTAGTGGTAAGATTGCCAAGGAGATTTTGCCAGAATTACTGTCTCAAGGTGGTTCTGCTAGGGAACTGGTGGAACGTAAGGGTTTGATTAAGATCTCTGACCCGGATCAACTCTCAACCATTATTGATGAGGTACTGGCTGCCAATCCTAAGAAACTCGAACAGTATCGCAATGGTAAGACCAAGCTGCAAGGTTTCTTTGTGGGACAGGTGATGAAGAAAACTAGCGGACGAGCTGATCCTAAGCTGACTAACCAAATTTTGGGCAAGAAGCTCAAGGGTGATTGAGGTAACGGGCTTGCCAGCTGTTGCTGATCACCAATCACTAATGACCAATCACAAATAACAAATAACAAAGAAAAGGAGAGTCACTGTCGTGACCCTCCCGATCATCAGGGTGCATCTACATATCAAAATATACACTATTTTGTATGAGGGGTGTAACCCCTTTTTTTGTTTTTTTGTAAAGTTTTGAGATTTTATAGCAATTCTGGAAATTACGGCTACACATCAAGCTACAGATCAATACCCTTGGTGCGTAAGTCCAGAAGACTTGGTATAATCCCGGATTGGGCATGAATTATGGTTTAAATGGAGGAATCATGTCGGACTGGCAAGAGATTAGTGGTGGGATAACAGCTCCCAGGGGCTATCAGGCAGCAGGCATTACCGCAGGTTTAAAACCTTCGGGTCAGCCAGACTTAGGGTTGATATTATCAGAGGTGGATGCGATCGCAGCTGGGGTGTTCACCACCAGTCATGTCCGGGCTGCTTGTGTAGATTATTGCCGTCAAGGCTTACAAGCTAAAGCTAGTGCTCGTGCTATTTTGTGTAATGCTGGACAAGCCAATGCAGCAACAGGTGAGCAGGGTTGGCAGGATGCTCTAGCTAGTGCTAAAGCTTTGGGTGAAGCACTCAATGTTTCTCCTAATTCGATTTTGTTGGCATCGACGGGGGTGATTGGTCAACGAATCAAGATGGATGCTCTATTGTCAGGAATTCCCCAATTGGTAGCACAAGCATCAGAAACTGGTTCCGATGCAGCAGCTCAAGGGATTATTACCACGGATTTAGTCACTAAATCCATTGCTATGGAAACCATGATTGATGACCGTCCGGTCAGGATGGGTGGTATTGCTAAGGGCTCTGGTATGATTCATCCCAACATGGCGACTCTGCTAGCATTTGTAACTTGTGATGCGGCAGTTTCTACCTCCCTTTGGCAACAGATGTTAAAGCGGGCAGCGGATAACAGTTTTAATCAAATTACCGTAGATGGGGATACCAGCACCAATGACACTCTAATTGCCTTGGCTAATGGTCAGTCCCGAACATCAGCAATTACAGAAATGGGACCAGCAGCTCAGAAGTTGGAGGGGATGCTGACAGCAGTATGTCAGCATTTGGCAAAAGCGATCGCACGGGATGGAGAAGGGGCAACCTGTTTGATTGAAGTCCAAGTCACTGGCGCACCGGATGATAAAGGGGCTCGTCAAATTGCTAAGACGATTGTTGGGA
>NZ_JAAHGN010000063.1:0-14331 GCF_010672485.1 Moorena sp. SIO2C4
TCCAACTCTGGGAAAATTGTCCTGACCCTAGATAAGAAGATTGGTGACGAACAACACGAAAATTGGCACCACAGGCTTCTATTGCTTCACCAAGTTGGGCAATGTGTCGTATGTACTTTTTTTATTAAATGGGTAGGAAAAGGTGCCTGCTTCCTCAAAAAAGACAGCAACAGTTTTCAAGGTTGACCTCAAACTGGGAATCAACCGAAAATTATAGCAATTTTTTAAGGAAGCAGGATGTTTGACAAGGGTTTACGATATGCGATCGCGTAGCGTAGCCCTTCGGGCTAATCGCTAATCCCCTCACCGGAGCCTGCTGAGTTTTTGGCGTTGCGTCAGTCAAAGAATGAATAGGAGTAGAGTGGGCATCCTGCCCGCCCCAAAATATCAAGGAACAGGCAAGATGCCTATTCCACAAAACTCCATTATTAAGCAACGCTGAGGTTCTAACCAATGCGTCCGCTAATATAAGCTTCTGTCTGTGAGTTCGCGGGTCGTTCAAAGATTTGCCTAGTCTCCCCAAACTCCATCATTGCCCCCAAGTACATAAACGCGGTATAATCCGATATCCTTGCTGCCTGTTGCATGCTGTGAGTCACAATCAGAATTGTGACTTGTTTCTTCAGATCAGCAATTAATTCTTCAATGCTGGCAGTAGCAATGGGGTCAAGAGCAGAGGTGGGTTCATCGAATAAAATAATCTCTGGATCAGCGACTAAAGCGCGGGCAATACAAAGACGTTGTTGTTGACCTCCAGATAGGTTATAGGCTGAGTCATAGAGGCGGTCTTTCACTTCATCCCATAAAGCAGCTCCCCGCAACGCTTTCTCCATTTTGTCTTCAATCAGACGACGTCTATTTTCACCCCGGACTCGCAACCCATAGGCAACATTATCATAAATTGATTTAGGAAAAGGATTAGGCTTTTGGAATACCATGCTAATCCGCATCCGCACTTCTATCGGGTCAATTTTCTTACCTAAAATGTTGACATCGGAGTCGAGCCAGATTGCTCCTTCGTAGCGATTACCAGAATAAAGGTCATGCATACGATTGAAGCATCGCAGTAATGTGGTTTTGCCACACCCTGATGGTCCAATTAGTGCCGTTACTTGTTTTTCTGGCACCACTAAACTAATACTTTTGAGAGCTTTAAATGAACCATAGTAAAAACTGAGGTTATCCACCTCAGCTTTGGCGTTACTAATGGTTGAGTCGGATAATTTATCAGATAGTTTCTCTACCATTTTAGACCTTTACGGAAGCGATAGCGTAGATAAATAGCAATACCATTCATAGCCAGGGTCATAGCAATCAACACTGTACCGGCTGCAGCTGCATTTGCCTCAAATGCCCGTTCAGGTCTAGATACCCAGGTAAACATCTGAATCGGCATAACTGTGAATTCAGCTTGAACCCATGCAAATAGCTGCTGTAAGTTTAGATAGGGAAATTCACCCTGAAAGGGAATATAAGGAAATGCGCTGTTTAATGGAGAATCTGGCAAAAAGCGAATAAAGACTAGAGCACCAATGGTAACCACAGGAGCAGTTTCTCCAATTGCCCGAGATAAACCAATGATTACGCCTGTAAGAATACTACCAAAGGAATAGGGCAAAACATGATCCCAAATCATTTGCCACTTACTGGCTCCCAGGGCATAAGCAGCCTCCCGGAGATGATTAGGAATTGCCCGCAGTGCCTCTCTTGTGGTGACAATCACCACTGGCAGAATTAACAACGCTAAGGTCAAACCTGCTGAGAGAATGCTTCGACCTAAATTTAACTCATAGACGAATAACCCCAAGGCTAATAAACCATAGACAATGGAGGGAACTCCTGCCAAATTCGTGACATTAATTTCAATGAAATCCGCTAGCAAGTTTTTTCGGGAATATTCTTCTAAATAAATTCCTGAAGCTACACCAATGGGCACTGCAGCTAAGGCGGTCACTAACATCACCAGACTAGTGCCTACCCAGGCCGACATAATCCCCGCTTTTTCTGCTCTACGGCTAGGAAACGATGTAAAAAACTCGGGTGAAATCCGGGATATCCCTGATTTTACCATATAGATGATTAACCCCAGCAAGATAAATATAGCAACCAGAATAACTACCAAACCAACGATGGCAAAAATCTGATTAATAAGCTTACGGCGATTTATATCTTCTCGAATTGTAAGTAATTGTTCCTGTGACATTTATATAGCGTTTTAGTATTAGATGTGAAATTAGGATTGACTGGGAAAGGGAACAGGGAACAGGGAACAGGGAACAGGGAATAGGGAATAGGGAACAGGGAATAGGGAATAGGGAATAGGGAATAGGGAATAGCCTATATTATAACCGAAAAACAATCATGTTTACCTGATAGTTATTAAAAACGTTTTATCAATCTTGCCAGGGTCAACTAACACTTTTTAATTTGAAATTAACCGCATAATAACGACTAATTACTAATAACTTGTATAGCACGTTTCATACTTATAAGGCACATTCAATTTTATTCGTATCCCCCTTCCCCAATTCCTACTCCCTACTCCCTACTCCCTACTCCCTACTCCCTGTTCCCTATAATACAAAAATTGTCTACCTCACCCAATTTAAAACCCCTATACTAATAAATTTCTCGATAACGCTTAGCTAAGAAATGTCCAATGATGTTTAGGACTAGAGTCATTAATACTAAGGTTAGTCCAGCCGCAAAAATGGTCTGGTATTCTAGAGTACCATGAGGCAAATCCCCAAGACTTACCTGGACGATGTAAGCAGTGATTGTAGCGGCTTGGTCCAGGGGATTCCAAGCTATCTTGGGTTGTAAGCCCGCTGCGATCGCAACAATCATCGTTTCCCCTACAGCCCTTGATGTTCCTAGGATGTAGGATGACGCAATGCCGGAAATAGCAGCAGGAAACACCACGTTCCATGCTGTCTGTAACCGAGTTGCTCCCATAGCATAAGACCCTTCCCGTAACTCTACCGGAACCGCTCGCATGGCATCTTCACTAATGGAACTAATAAAGGGAATAATCATCAAACCCATGACTAGACCGGCACTTAGCATATTAAAAACCGGCAATTCAGTAAAAATATTGCGCAGAAGAGGGCTAACTACCAGCAGGGCAAAATAACCATAAACTACTGTAGGAATTGCTGCTAAAAGTTCCAAACCTGGTTTAATTATTTCTCGTAATGTAGAAGGAGCAAATTCACATAGGTAAATCGCAGCAATAGTTCCGGTCGGTATAGCAAGTAGGAGAGCAGTCGTAGCGGTTACTAGGGTTCCTGATATCAATGGCAAAATTCCGTAGTGTTTCTCCAGAAACATCGGTGTCCATTTGGTATCAGTAAGGAAATCAATTAATGAAACTTCCTTGAAAAATGCCAGAGACTCCCTAAGCAGGAAAAAGATTATTGCTGCCATAGTGGCGACGGAAGACAATGCCGCCAAAAACAATAGTATTTCAATCCCCCGTTCTCTAAAATTGCGAATTAATGTTGGTGAGAGGCGTTTGGTCTGGTTAAGTCGGATCAGTTTTTCGGTCATAAAATCGGTAATAAAAGTATTGTTTAAAGGCAGCTATCAGTTATCAGTTATCAGCTATCAGCTATCAGCTATCAGCTATCAGCTATCAGCTATCAGCATATGCGTTAGATGGGCAAATCCCCAGACTTTTAATTCTGATTAATCTCGAACTATTATATTTTTCTGTTTGCGTATCGGCGCACACTACGGTAACAACGTTTATTTTAAGCTGACCGCTGACAGCTGAGGGCTGAATGCTTACCCCAGAACTTAGGACTCTTTTCAACATAAGTCAAGAGCGATGATTGATAATTCTACTACTAATCGCTCTTGACGAGATTAAACCAATTAAGTCCTCTAGGTTAGATTCAGTTCTAGGCTTAGTTACCGCTACCGACTAGAACCTCTAACTCTGCCAGGGATTTGGCATAGTCTGCAGAAGATAGAGGCACCGACTTAACTTCAGTGACTAATCGCTCAGCATTTTGGAGGTAATAGGTCACAAACTCACTTACCTCCGTACGCTTAACAGCGTTTTTGTTGACATAGATGAAGATTGGTCGGGATAGGGGCGTGTAAGTCCCGTTACGTACCGTTGTCAGAGAAGGCGTCACCCCATTGATAGCAACAGCCTTCAGCTTGTCTTGGTTTTCTAGGTAGTAGGAAAGACCGAAGTATGCCAGGGCTCTTCGATCCGTTTCTACACCTTGAACCAAAACGTTGTCATCTTCACTAGGGGTGTAATCGGTGCGGCTAGCACCAGACTTGCCGTTAACCTTTTTGGTGAAGTAGTCAAAGGTTCCGGAGTCTGCACCAGGACCGTACAGAACTAGGGGCAGGTCTGGCCAAGCGGAATTTACTTGACTCCATTTGGTTACAGTCCCCTCAGATTCAGGCTTCCAGATTTTATTGAGTTCTTCAACTTTAATGTCTGTAACCGCAGTATTACCTTTATTGACTACGACGGTAATGGCATCGTATGCCACTGGAATGGCCATATACTCAATGCCATTTTCAGCACACAGTGCCTTCTCTTTGTCCTTAATTGGTCGAGAAGCGTCAGAGATGTCGGTTTCACCTTTGCAGAATTTCTTAAAACCGCCACCAGTTCCAGAAATACCAACGGTTACTCGTACCCCATTTTTCTTGAGATCCTGAAACTCTTCCGCTACTGCTTCAGTAATCGGGTAAACGGTGCTAGACCCATCAATTCTGACGGTGGGTCTACCTTGAGAGTTAACTGTAGGTGCCACTAACGCAACAGTTGAGGCTACTAGGGCAAACAAGCCAGCTAGCTTCCAGCTATTTTTCTTGAAATTCATCGCCTTGACCACTGTAAAAAACTCCCAGCAATGTTAGGGTGTCGCAATCCACACTTGGTCAAGACTATAGAGCGATTACTAAGTAATGGTAAGTAATCGCGTAAGGTTTAGTTAAATTTAGGTTAATCCTTGTTTAAGAAACAATTTCAGGCTTTCTTTCGTCTTATATCTATTTATCCTTAGTCTTCATATTATCTTTCTTTTTTTGATTGTCAAGACTAAAACAAATTTAGATAAATAAAGCAGAAATCCGACCCCTTCTGGCTTCTGGGCTATTTATAGTCTCTTTGCCATTCTCCTGTGGACTGGATCTAAAAGCCTGTATAATTAGTCCCGCAGCCGTTCAGGTGCCTTACTCAGAATGGTGCCAGATGTCCATTTAACCTACACCGAACGCCAAAGGCGAACAACATTTTTGAATTAAGAATGTAGAATTTAGAATTTAGAATTTGGAATTCACCATTCAACCTTAAACCTTGAACCTTCAACCTTAAACCTTAAACCTTGAACCTTCAACCAAACAACCTTCAACCAAACAACCTTGAACCTTCAACCTTCAACCTTAAACCTTCATAACCTTCAACCTTCAACCAAACAACCTTCAACCAAACACCTACCTTGAATCAACCAATTAATCTATTCGAGTACGAATCCCTAGCGCCGCAGTATCTATCTCCCATGGCACTGGATTATTACGCCAGTGGTGCTTGGGATGAAGTAACACTGCGAGAGAATCGTGCAGGGTTTGAACAGATAAAACTTCGTCCTCGGATGTTGGTGGATGTTAGTCAACGAGATTTAAGCACGCAAATCCTAGATCAGTCTCTGCCCATACCGATTCTGGTTGCTCCCATGGCATTCCAATGTCTGGCCAATCCAGAAGGTGAATTGGCCACAGCAAGGGCTGCAGCTGAGGTAGGGGCAATCATGGTGTTGAGTACGATGTCCACCAAACCGTTAGAAGCTGTAGCCCTAGCTGGCAAACAGAGCCAACAGAAGCAGGAGGCAACATCCGAGATCAAAAATCCCTCATGGTTTCAGCTTTATGTCCATCGCGATCGCACTCTCACCCGTAGACTTGTGGAACGGGCGGAGGCAGCTGGTTTTAGTGCCCTTTGTCTGACCGTAGATGCACCAGTGTTGGGGTGTCGGGAAAGGGATCGACGCAATCAATTTACTCTACCGGTAGGGATGGAACTGGCTAATTTAGCGACAATGACTGGTCTGGAAATTCCCAAAACCGCAGGAGAATCGGGTTTATTGAGCTATTTTGCCCAGCAAATTGATCCAGCACTGACCTGGCGGGATCTGGAATGGTTACAATCGATCACTACTCTACCGGTGTTAGTCAAAGGCATTTTGCGAGGAGATGATGCTCTCAAGGCATTGGACCATGGAGCGAAAGGAATCATTGTATCGAATCATGGGGGTAGGCAATTGGATAGTGCGATCGCGTCTATCGATGCCTTACCCGAAGTGGTCGCAGCCGTGGGAAATCATCTACCGGTATTAATCGATGGGGGTATCCGCCGAGGTACTGATGTGCTCAAAGCCCTAGCCTTGGGTGCATCAGCGGTGTTGGTAGGTCGTCCGGTGTTATGGGGATTAGCTGTAGCAGGAGTTGCTGGAGTACGCCATGTCTTGCAATTGTTACGAGATGAATTGGATATAGCGATGGCCTTAAGTGGCTGTACTAAGGTCAAGGATATTGACTCTAGTTTGGTTAAAATTAAAGATTAGACATCTCCAGAAATTAGGTTTTCACCTAGATAGGATCGGGGTTTCAGATTCTTTGTCGGAGATGTCTATTGACTAAATTATTAATAAATTAATAATAGCTTTTCATACCTAAATATTAAGCCAAATAGCTTAGTAATATCAATGAATTGGCTGAAGTTATAGCAAGACTGCTTATGTTAAATTTTATGAAAAAAATTATTAGTTATTGGTAATACTTTGATACTATTGCCATAACTTCCTGGCACTTATCAGGGTTAGGGTAAGGGTTAGAGGTTGTCTGAGAAGTATCATTTGCTACATAAAAGCCCCCTAAATCCCCCAAGTTTGGGGGACTTTTACCAGCAAATTGATTCTTGTTCCCCCCAAGCGAGCAATCCCTCGCTTGGGGGGCTAGGGGGGCAAAATTCAGTATCAAAAAACTTGGGAGATATCCTCTTAGATAAGCTTTGAGCGATTTATCTATTGGAAAGTGATATCAGTAAGTAATTATTAGCCTGAAATCCGAAAAAGAAATGAGTAATAAGCTAGCCACTATCACCCTTAGTATTATCTTATCCTTAACCTTTACCTCAGCCAGTTTAGCTGAAACAGTCTTGTCAGAAATTAAGCGCACTGGTGTTTTGAAAGTAGGAATTAGGAGAGATGCCCCTCCCTTTGGTTTTCTAGAGCAAGATCAATGGCAAGGCTACTGCGTGACTAAAATGTATGTTCTAGCCAACCATCTTGGTGAAGTACTCAATAGACCTGTTCGGTTCGAGGCAATTCCATCTGTTCTAGACGAAGACTCCCCTAACAATCGTTATGGGATGGTAGCCAATGGCAAGGTACATCTAGATTGTGGTCCCAATACGATCAAAAGTGCTCCACCACTATCAGGAGTTACTTACTCCACTGCTTTTTATTTTTCCGGGACACATTTTCTAATCAGACCCGAAATGAAGGGTATATTTAATCCTGAAACTTCCCTAGCTGGTAAAAAAATTGGTGTCCTTCCTGGTTCAAATACACATCCCTTAATCTCCAGTACCTACCCATTAGCTGAAATAGTAGACACTCGTTACAGAAGCTCTAACGGTCGAGAATTGGCTCTAAGAGATGTCGTCGAAAGGAGAATTGATGCTTTTGCCAGTGATGGCATGCTCTTAATGGCAGAAGCCTTAAGACAAGGGCTGACATTCCAGGATTTTACCTTAACTCCTGACCGACCGTTGACTTGTGATTTTTACGGAATAATTTTACCTGATAATGATATAGAATGGAAGACAAAAATTGATAAATTTATTACTAACTTAAGGTGGAATATAATTTTGGAAAAATCCTTGGGTGTTGACTCGATTTATTACCAAGGTATACGACAAGCTGCTTATGAAAAATGTGCTAACTAAATCACTGAAAGCTGACTGCTGAAAGCTGACTGCTGAAAGCTGACTGCTGAAAGCTGAATAATGAATACTTACAACCCTATTTTTGATTATTCAAATAGACGCTTAAATAGACGACAATGTTAAACCCATTCTTTTGGATTAAACGTGCTTCCCATCGTCGATGGTTTTACCTGCTGATTGTGGTAGTTGTGGCACTGGGTCTAGGGGTAGGGTTACCCAATACCTCATCAGCATTTGACTCCTGTGGGTTAGATGGTGATGCAGGAATTGAGATAATTCAGTTAATCACCATTTCTGATCAACAAGAATTAGAGCTGGGTAAGTGTTTGAATCAACAAGAAGTTGATCACGGGCTGGAGATTTATAGCGGACGCGAAATCACTGAATACGTCCAAGACATTGGTCAGAGATTAATCCCCTATAGCGATCGCCCCAATTTTCCCTATACCTTTCAAGTAGTCAGGAACAACGATATAAATGCCTTTGCCTTGGTGGGTGGCTTTGTTTATGTTCATACGGGCTTGCTCAAAGGGGTAGAAAATGAAGCTGAGTTAGCTGCAGTGATAGCTCACGAAATTGCTCACATTACCAGCAAACACAGTATCGAGAGGCTGCGCCAGATTATCAAAGACAAGAACCTTGAGGAAAATAGTGAAGTCGAGTACAAAACCATTATAAATCTTCTTGAGGATATCGCCTTCTCTCTTCCCCGAGGACGGCAGCAGGAATATGAAGCAGACCGCAAGGGATTAGAAATGTTGCACCGTGCTGGCTACGCTCCCTCAGGCATGACTGGATTTCTCCAAAAATTAACCAAAGGCAATACACCGGCAATGCTAAGAACCCACCCAGAACCAGCAAAACGCCTTGATACTCTCAAGGAAAGAATCAACAATAAAGGTTGGGATCCCAATGATGGTGATGGCTTAGACAGTGATGCTTACAAACAGAGAATTAAATCTCTACCAATCGAGTAGGTGAGCTACCTATACTGACTGGCTGTAATTGAATCATGGGGGTCGGCAATTGGATAGTGCGATCGCATCTATCGATGCCTTACCCGAAGTGGTCGCAGCCGTGGGAAATTATCTACCGGTATTAATCGATGGGGGTATCCGTAGAGGCACTGATGTGCTCAAAGCCCTAGCCTTAGGTGCATCAGCGGTGTTGGTAGGTCATCCGGTGTTATGGGGATTAGCTGTAGCAGGAGTTGCAGGAGTACGCCATGTCTTGCAATTGTTAAGGGATGAATTGCACATAGCGATGGTGTTGAGTGGCTGTACTAAAGTCAAGGATATTGACCTTAGTTTTGTAAAAATTAAACATTGACCAGAGTAATTAACGAATAACTAGTCACCAATAATTAATCACTAATAATACATTTTGCTTAGTAATATCAATGACTTGGCTGACATTCTAGAAATAATAGGTATGCTATCTTTGATTAGAAAAATCAATATATAAATTAGTATTTATTGGTAATAGTTTGATAGTATCTCACTAAATTACCGCCACTGATCAGGGTGATGGTAAGAGTTATATAAACTTTGAGATTAATCTATTTATCTATTGGAAAGTGAAATAGGCAACTATTGTGCATCATTACCTAGGATAATTGCCAATTTCAAGCCCTAGGGCTAGTTGACTGGCGTTGCTGATTTTGGGTATGGTTTCGCCCCCCTAGCCCCCCAATTCTGGGGGGAACAAGAGTTTCAAAGTCCCCCAAAATTGGGGGATTTAGGGGGCTTTAGCAAAACCAAACGATCGCGCTTCATACTTTAATTCAGCAACCCCAGTTGACTAGCTTTAAGACTAGTAAGTAATTATTAGTTTCAATAATAGCAAGGCTACTCCGTGAATAAAATATATTATATAGCCAACAATTTTTACCTATAAATCCAGAGCTATATCAATTTTTTATCAAAGTAAATAGGGTGCTATTACCAAAACACTAAAATCCTAAAAAGACCGAAAAATTAATGAAACTACCGAACTTATTAACCACCCTCGGTGTAGCATCCATTATCACCACTTTAGCCATAGTAGATATTGCCAAACCACTGGAAACCTTTGCCTATACATCTCCTAATCAGTCAACCAGTGAAGGGATAGGACAAAGCAATGATTTTTTGATTGCATCTGGACGTAGTGCAAACTTTGAGGATGGAATATTTTCTGTACGCCTTCCGGAAACAGGAACTCTGGGACAAGAGCTTGATAATTTTATATCTGCTAATCCTAGTTTCAATGTTGAGTCAAAAGAGAAGTGGGTTAGTAACATCAAAGTCTTTTCTATGACCAGAGGTTCTATTAGTAATGGAAGTGTACCAATCACCGCTAGATGGTCTGTTCGATTATGTTGGAGCACTACTTTTGCCTTAAAGAAATGCGTTGGCGGCTGGATAAACAAAAGTGAGGACTTTGAAACGTCATGCTCTATCGGGGCACAACCACGCTATCTTCGTTGCAGAATGCCAGGGAAAGTTAGTGAATTGGTAAGAGAAGGTAGCATTTCAGTTAACTAAAGTTTATCGATTATTATCCTAATTTTACTAATTAAAAACTGAGCTGTTTGTCCTAAAAGCCAATCCCAAGCTATCGACAGCTATCGCACCTTTACATTTAAACCAACCTTACCCAGCGCCATAGCTTAAGCTTGGCGTCTGGTAGTTTACAACTGTTTTAAATTCCCTCAGCTTTGTTACTACTAACTGACTCTAACAAATTTAATCTAACTTATTTAATTTAGTTTTCAGACGAGTGCGCACATATTTATATACTGTGGCATAGGGTATATCCATGCCACACAATCCCTTTAACCAAAGTTGCACTTCCCCATAACTACTAAATCCTTCCGATTGTTGTAATTTAACTCGTAATTTTTCCTCTACGTCTAGGGGGATATTTATTGGTCTACCTGGCTTTTTTTTATGCTCTAAAAACGCTTACATTCTACCCCGACGATATAGACTAAACCACTCTGATACCTTGGTGCGGTGGCATCCTAAGTGCTTTAAGTTTTTCTGGAGATTCTTTAATTTCTAATTAAAAAAGAGAAATGCTATATATTAACCTTTCTTGCCTAATTCAAGTATAGCATTATTTGAAAAAATTCCTAGACCACAGAGAAGAGGGAATAGGAAACAGAGAAGATTATCAAACAGAGACAAGGATGTTTTTGTTATAGCAGTCTAAGCAAAGCTTAGGACATATTTCTTTTACCTGCTCAAAAGTCCCTGCTCCCGACTCCCTCAAACAATTTGTTACAAAAATTTTCAAAATATGTTATAATAAAATATTTTTGTGCTATAGTATAAGAGTGGGCGCTGAGACGCCCAGAGTCAAGAGCTAGCCCGGGAACAGTCCAATCTCTACGGGCTAGCTCTGGCTCCCCTATAAAAAGGAGATACTTTAATGATGACCTATTCTGAACGCCTTCATCCGTGGGTGGTCATTCGGCTGTTACCACAAATGCAACGAGTTGTTGTTGCTCGCTTCCGCAATCGATCGGATGCCGAAGGACATTTATGGGCCCTGAAACGATTGATGCCGGATGCAGAATTTATAATTGTTTTTGATGTTGGTAATAATCGGATCGATGAGGAATCTTAGGGGGTAAATCTCATGTAGCGGTTTGGGACTTTAATCACCATTGAGTTTGATGATCGATTTGAAAATGGTCTAGCTATCAATCCTTAATCCAATTCTCAGATATCACTCACCTTGGTTTCATGTTACCCCCTCACCCTAAGGTTAGGGATTCCAGGCACAGCTTCTGATGCTGGGGTTGGGCAGTTGCGTAGGGTGCCAGGTGCGTAGGGTGCGTTAGGGGCGGACTAATTCTGATTTTTCCTATCCTAGCCAGCCTTGGGATAGTCCGTCCCGTAACGCACCACCCACAGGCTCGCACTCATTAGGTTTGCAGTGACATCTAGGCAGGGAAAGCACGATTATGAATAAATTACTTAAAATAGCCCTTAGCACTACTTCCTTAGTCGGGCTGTGTTTGATGGCACTAGTCGTACAAGCCGGTAGCTGGGATAATTTCAAACTCCGTTACTTCCATCTCACTGCCTATCTCCACAACCAAGACCAAGAAATCACTGACCTCCAAAAACAAAATCTTAATCCAGCCAAATCCACTCGCATTAATTTAACTGAACTCCTCAATGGTGGTCCTCCAAAAGACGGTATTCCTAGTATCGATAATCCTAAATTTGATACCGCTCAAACCACACCATTTTCTAAAACAGAAACTGTGATTGGTGTGGTAATTAATGGAGAAGCCAAAGCCTATCCTTTCGGGGTCATGAATTGGCATGAATTGGTGAATGACACAGTAGGTGGAGTTAATGTTAGTGTATCCTATTGTCCCCTTTGTGATACTATAGTTGCCTTTAATCGCAGCAATACAACCTACGGTGTTACAGGCAAACTTTATCAAAGTTGCCTAGTAATGTATGACCGTGCCGATGATACCCTTTACTCTCAACCTTGGGGGATGGGTATTATTGGTGCTAAAGTCAATCGTAATCTTAAAAAAATTCCCGCTATCAAAACTACTCTTGGCGCTTGGTTAAGCAAGTATCCCAATAGTAAAATTCTATCCACTGATACAGGTCATAACCGGGATTACTTCAGTTATCCCTATGGTAGTTACTATACCGATAAGCGAATTATTTTCCCAGTCAGAAATCAACAACGACTTACCCTCCATCCCAAAGCTATTGTTAGCTATGTGTGGGAAGCAGATCAACAAACCCCTAAAAACCAATTTTCTGGGGCTAGCTATCAATTTGTCCATGACCAATTAAAAAAAGTGGGCGAAAAAGTTGTAGAATTCAATGGTCGTCCAATTAGAGCACGTTGGGATAGCCAACTCCAAACTGTATTAGTAGAAGAATTCGACGGCACTTCCATCCCCAGTTCTACTGCTTTTGCCTTTGTGTATGCAGCTTACTTTGGCAAATAATCTTACAGACCAGATAATTCCCCCAATTGAAAACTGCATTGCTAGCAAAAATCCCGATATATTTGATTAACTCTTGCCTCTTGCCTCTTGCCTCTTGCCTTTCCTTTACCAATTCTGTTCACCACTAAAATATAAATGCTGGATAACTCATGACTAATAACCACAATATCTTAGTAATTATCCCTGTTCTCAATGAAGAAACCACGATCACTGGAGTAATTAAGTCTCTTCAATCCTATAATTTGAACAATATTCGGGTAGTCGATAATGGCAGCACCGACAACAGTATTATTAAAGCAAAAGAAGCCGGTGCCGAGGTAATCTGTGAGCCTATTCCTGGTTACGGTCGAGCCTGTTGGCGGGGATTGCAGCAACTAGACCGAGATATTAATTGGATATTATTCTGTGATGGTGATGGAAGTGATGACTTAAGTTACTTACCCCAGTTTCTAGCTGTTAAGCATAAGTATGACCTAATTTTAGGTAACCGCCGCGCCACAGTAGATGGACGTAACGCGATGACCCCAGTGCAAAATTTTGGCAACTGGCTAGCTACCTTCCTGATCGGTTGGGGTTGGGGACACTGGTATCAGGATTTAGGACCATTGCGGCTAATTCGCCGTTCAGCTTTGGATGAAATCCAAATGCAAGATAGAGGGTTTGGCTGGACAGTAGAAATGCAAGCCCGTGCGATTGAATGTAGTTTGCGAATCTGTGAAATTCCTGTTGGTTACCGTCGCCGACAAGGGGGACGCTCGAAAATATCTGGTACCCTTTCTGGTAGTGTCCAAGCAGGAACAATAATTTTGATGACTTTAGGTCGTCTATATCTACGTCGCCTTAAGCTTAGCCACGCAGATGGGACAATTGCTAGAAGTGTTGAAAAGGGAATAGGGAATTTCCATCAATCCTAGTTTCACATCTCAAATGAAAACGCTATATATATGGCTTAGTTCTCTACTCCTGTTGTTAGGTTGTATCTTGATTGTACCTCATGGAGATTTCCGAGAGGTGGGAGCTGTGCCTCGATTTTGGTTAGGTATCAGTGTGATTAGCTTAGGTTTTCTGTTGTCTTGGGGATTAAGCGTCTATACTAGATATCCTGCGGAAGTTAGCAACAGTAAACTTGGGATTTCCCAACAAGCAAAAAGAATTAACAACAGAATTAACAACAACAGTATCAAGACCAGACTTTGGCAAGGAGTCTACAAAGGATTTACTAAGAGGATATCTGAAAAGTTTTTTGATACTGAATTTTGCCCCCCTAGCCCCCCAAATTTGGGGGGGACTAGAATCCAATTTGATGGCAAAAGTCCCCCAAAATTGGGGGATTTAGGGGGCTTTAATGTAGCAAATGATACTTCTCAGACAACCTCTAAATCTC
>NZ_JAAHGN010000630.1:0-4376 GCF_010672485.1 Moorena sp. SIO2C4
CACCCCAGGAGGAGGAATAAAACCATGGGTTATGACTGGTTAGGTCCGGCCATGTTTGGCGGTGCCTTGGTATTACTTTCCATCGGCTACCCGGTGGCCTTCTCCCTAGGTGGGGTGGCAATTTTGTTTGCCATCGTGGGAGTGAGTTTGGGTATCTTTGACCCGATATTCCTGACCGCTATGCCCCAGCGGATTTTCGGCATCATGGGCAACTACACTCTCCTAGCAGTGCCCTACTTTATTTTTATGGGTTCGATGCTAGAAAAATCTGGCATTGCTGAGCAGCTGTTGGAAACCATGGGCATTCTGTTTGGACGGCTGCGAGGGGGATTGGCCTTAGCGGTGGTGATTGTGGGGGCGTTGCTGGCGGCATCTACTGGAGTCGTTGCCGCAACAGTAGTAGCCATGGGACTGATTTCCCTACCAATAATGTTGCGCTACGGTTATAATAAAGAACTAGCCACTGGCGTAATCGTGGCATCCGGGACATTAGGACAGATTATCCCCCCTAGTGTAGTCCTAGTAGTATTAGCAGATCAGTTAGGAATTTCCGTAGGAGACCTGTTTATCGGTTCCGTGATTCCTGGTTTAATGATGGCTGGGGCGTTTGCCATTCATGTGATCATTGTAGCATGGCTCAAGCCAGACGCAGCACCAGCCCTACCCCTAGAAGTCCGAAATATCAGTGGAAAAGCCTTGGGAAAGCGGGTGATCCAATCAATGGTACCGCCATTATTGTTAATTCTATTAGTATTGGGCAGTATCTTTTTTGGGATTGCCACTCCAACGGAAGCAGGGGCTGTGGGTTGCCTGGGCGCAATAGTATTGGCTGGTGTGAATGGTCAGTTGAATTTGGCATCCCTGCGACAGAGCTCTGATGCCACGATGCGGATTACCAGCATGGTGATATTTATATTGCTGGGTTCAACAGCATTTAGTTTAGTGTTTCGTGGCTTGAATGGCGATCGCGTCATGGAAGCGATGCTGTTAAACCTTCCCGGCGGTTACATTGGCTTCCTAATAGTCAGTATGTTAACGATTTTCCTACTAGGCTTCTTTATAGACTTTTTTGAGATTGCCTTTATTGTAGTACCGCTGTTTGCTCCAGTCGCCCAACAGCTTAACCTTGATTTGGTCTGGTACGGGGTAATTATCGGAGCCAATCTCCAAGCCTCATTTCTGACACCACCCTTTGGCTTTGCTCTGTTTTATTTACGGGGTGTCGCCCCACCAGAAGTGAAAACCATGGAAATTTACCGAGGTGCGATTCCCTTTATCCTGTTGCAACTGCTGGTGTTAGTGTTGATTATTGCCTTTCCTGGTATAGTCAGTTTCTTGCCATCATTGAGTACTTGATATCAAGTGGTGCGTTACGGGGCGGGCTGTTCCAATACTGGCGCTCGGTCTTGAACATCAGGCCAAGCCCGCCCCTAACACACCCTACGCAACTTGATTTGACAATCTAGGTTAATGGGAGTCGGGAGTCGGGAGTCGGGAGTCGGGAGTCGGGAGTCGGGAGGAGTAGTTCATGTAGGGTGGGCAGTGCAGCAGACAGATCATGAAGCTTGCAAACCGCGTTGGTAGGCACTGCCCACCCTACGATTAATCACAATGGTGCTCAGGGTCAGTGATAACATTTAGTAATGTAAAGGAAAATTAACTTAATTTAAACGGATACTGTGAAATCCAATCTATCACTGCCCCATCACAATACCTTCAAAGGGTCCCAGTTACCGACTATCGTGACCGATAGCTTCACGGTTTTGTGGGGGGACTGGCTAAAGTTACGGGTGCGAGTCACGCAAGTCGTTGCTAGTGGGCTAATCTCCCCACTGATCTACATATTGGCATTTGGTCTCGGTCTAGGGAGTACCTTAGATCGGACAATGGTTCCCCCAGTTGGTGAATCCTATTTAGAATTTATTCTGCCAGGAATGGTGGCGCTGTCGTCTATGACCATTAGCTTTGCTGGCACCACCTTTTCCATTTGCGGTGATCGGCTATACACGAAAACCTTTGAGGAAACCTTGTTGATGCCAGTCCATCCCTTAGCCTTGCATGTCGGCAAAATGATGGCGGGGATTTTGCGGGGATTAATGACATCTGCTTCAGTAATTTTGGTAGCAGTGCTGTTTACTGGGAAAGTATGGAGTTTTCTCAATCCCTTATTTTTCTTGTTGCTAGTGCTTAATTGTGCTGTGTTTGCCGGTTTAGGGGTGATAGTGGGATTGAATGTCAAATCCTTGGAAATGGTTGGTCTTTTCAACAACTTCTTAATTGTGCCGATGTCCTTCCTAGGTGGGACGTTTTTTGACCCAGCTACCTTACCTACAGCCCTAAAAGTTATTGTCTATCTATTGCCTCTAAGTTATACCAGCACTGGACTCCGGGCTGCTGCTTACTTACCTGTGTCTGAGTTTCCCTGGTATGCGATACCGATTCTGCTGGGGTTTGCGATCGCACTTTCTCTATTTGGTGCTCACCAATTTGCTCACCAGCAAGACTGATTAGGCACACTTACACGCTTACAGTAGGTATTAAGCGTTAACGACTAACCACTATTAACCTAAGACCTAACACCTGAAGAACGGGATGAGTGTAATGGTAATGTGACCGTAAAGGCTGTACCAACTCCCACTTCACTCTCTACACAAATCTCACCACCGTGGAGGTTAACACATTTTTTGACAATTGCTAATCCTAGTCCGGTACCAGAGATAGTACCAACATTACTACTGCGCTGAAAAGCCTCAAATAACCGTTCTTGGTCTTCTGGGGGGATGCCAATTCCGGAATCTTGGATCCGGAACATGGTACTATGATCACTCATGATCAGATCAAATTGGATATCACCCCCATCCGGTGAATACTTAATCCCATTGGAGAGCAAATTAGACAGAATTTGCCGCAATAGTTTTTCATCTAGATCAGCTTTTTCAAACCAACCCTGATTAATACAGCAGGAGGTTTCCTTTGAATTATTTGTACAGTTAAAGTTAATAGTCAACCCAGTATTAGCTGTTAGTTTAAATTCTTCGACAATTTCCTTACAGAAGGCTACCACATCTATAGGTAATGGTTTGAATTCCAATTTTCCTGCCTCAGCTTTACTGAATAGCAGTACATCACTCACTAACTTAGTCAGATGTTGAACCGTGGTTTGAATCCGCTGAAAATGACGTCGCTTTTTTTCGGAAGACCATTTATGACTATAATGTTCTAGTAATTCTGTCGAAGAGAGGATGGTGGCTAGTGGGGTGCGATATTCATGAGAAACGACAGAAACAATCCGAGATTTGAGGTCATTGAGTTCTTTTTCTTTATTCAACGCCTGACGAAGTTCTTCTTCCAAGCACTTCCGACTGGCAATTTCCCGTTGCAGGTACTGATTTTTTTGCCTTAATTCATCAGTTTGTTCCGCAACGCGATGCTCTAATTCTTCATTGAGTCGTTGCAATTGCTCCTCACTTTGTCGAAGCTGCTTCATAGTATTGGCTCGCTCAATAGCATAGCGAATGGTGCGGATCAGCAATTCACTATCAATTTTGCCCTTGACTAAATAATCTTGTGCTCCTTTTCGTAAAGCTTCTAGGGCGGTCACTCTATCATTAAGACCCGTTAACACCACAATGGGTAAATCCGGTACTACCTCGTGGGTTTTTGTGACTGTAATCAATCCCTGTTTATCCGGTAACGATAGGTCTAACAAGATTATATCAAAATGATGTTTACTGAGAGAATCAATAGCATCTTGTAACTTTTCTACCTGCACCAGTGACCACTGAATCTCTTGGGCATCAGTTAAAATGATTTGGAGAAGATCCGCATCAGCTGGGTTATCTTCTACTAGGAGTATTTTCAGGGAATTGGTGTCCATATTTATTGATATGATGGCAGTCTAACAAGGTCTAACCAAAATTCTTCAATCTGCTTCACCATCGACAGAAAATTTTCCCAATCAATGGGTTTACAAATGTAGCAGTTAGCTTTTAGCCTGTAAGTATTGATAATATCTTGCTGAGAGTCAGATGTGGTTAATATAATAATTGGTATCGTACTTATCTGGGGGTCTTCCTTGATTTCTTGGAGAACCTCGCGACCATCTTTTTTAGGTAAATTCAGATCCAGAAAAATTAAATGTGGACGTGGGGCTTCCTGATATTTTCCCTGCTGACGGAGGAATGCGATCGCTTTAGCACCATCATCAACCCAATGAAAGTTACTAGATAGGTTGCTATCACATAATGCCTCTAAAATGAGTTCGGCATCACTCGACGAATCTTCTACCAGCAGAATATCAATTGGTTGAGTATTTGTGATAATATTCATGATGCCAGTTCCTGAAATTTCTAGATAATGTTTAAATCCTGGTGATG
>NZ_JAAHGN010000631.1:0-4369 GCF_010672485.1 Moorena sp. SIO2C4
TTAGCATTCTTTGAAGATTCTCTTAAATACTTTGCCACTGAGGAAGTCTGATTCGCCGCAAGTATTGTGCTTGAAAGCGAAGATACCCTCCCCTGAGCTGAGTTGAGTAAATAGATACAAATAGTTTAGCTATACCTGATTTGAGAACTGTTTGAAGTGCCTTTAAGTCCCACTCTTGTGAAGTAATGAAATAAAGGTTATGATGGGGGTATAATTTTCCATCTTCATAGACAATATGTGCTTTGGATTTAATATCAGGAATTAGCAGTTTAGGGTAAGCGGTCAGGCTGGGATAAATTCTATCAATTGTTCTGTACCAATTCTTGGGATTTTTCTTGGCACAGTTCCGTTTCAAAATTGTATCGGAATGTTGGGCAAGGTAACTTGCCAGCTTGGGATAATTTTCAAGTTCAACTAAAGAACCATTGTCGTGAAATGGGTTGATAACACCAAGGCCACCCCACTTGATAATACCAGTTTTAATATCTTGTGTCTTGACTAAAGGCAATTTTCTATCGGGTTCAACCTCCAGTTTTTCAAAGGGCCCAATGTAAACTTTATCTGCTCCGGTCGCTACACCAATGCCTACCTTACAACCAACGTCTTCTAAACTAGGAAAGTCTTCTTCCAGGCGACGAACCACCATAAGTTCTTTAACAGAATCTAGAATCCATGGTTTTGACCCATTTGTTACACCCCTAAGCTCGATGATACCACTTTCCGGAGAAATAGAGTCAGCACAAAAATTTTGGGCTAGTTTCTTAAGTGTGTTGTATTCAACTAATGGTCGATGAGCAACTCGAACAACTTCGGACTTTTGGCACTTGATGACTGTAATGGCAGGATAAGCACTAACTTCAGTGCGAAACGCCTGAGTATCGACCATATCAATATAGTAAGCAAGATGATAATGATCAGAAACCATTGCTCGTAGTAGCTTACCGTATTTATTCTTTAGCCATCGATTTGCACAAATAAAACCTAAAACCCCTCCAGGTTCCAGACTACTTAGGGCACGTTCAATAAAAGGGACATATAAATCTGCTCGATCATATATAGTCTTATATCTGGCTCGATACTCGGCCAAGAGAATATCTGGAATCAGCTCTTGCCGAACATAAGGCGGATTGCCAACTGCATGAGTAAATGAACCTGGTAAATCTACAAGTAGGAAGTCACCTTCAATCAGCCAGGATGTTAGCAATTGATAGGCATCATCTTTATTAATTCCATGGTGCTGGAGCAACCTTAAAAGTTTAATTCTGGTATTTTCAAAGCTTTGAGAATTGATCTCAACTGCACGAATAGAATTGTGGAGACTATCAACTAGTCTGACTTGATTAGAATCATGGGCACCATAAGCAGTTAACAGTCGCTCTACAATCGGAACAAGAAAGTCACCATCACCAATCGAGGGTTCAAGTATCCGATAGTCTGGCAAAGGGCGATCTACGGTATAACCTGTCAGGTCAAGAATAAACTCTACAACCTCACGTCGGGTAAAAATTGCTCCTCGTTCCTCACTACTCTTTGCTGCAAAGCTTCCGACAGCAGAGGAAAAATCAAATAATGGCAAGCTTAGTTGCTGTTCCATTGTGACCGAACCATGACTTGTGGTATTTTAAGGTATATCAGTTTCTTAGCTCAATCAGTAGTCTAGCAATATGACGTTGAATGTTTTCCCAATCTTCGGGAAAGTCGTCACGGGTAAAGATTTCTGAGGCATTTTCATAGCATGCGATCGCATTTTCCAGATTCTCTGTAGTCTCTCCTACTATTCTGTTGCTGTAAGCATTACCCAGGTTATATAGGGTCCTTGCCCACTCTTCGGGGAAGTCTGGTTTGGTATAAACCTCCAAGGCTAGTTGGTATTGGGCAATAGCAATTTCAAGGTTATCAGCCCGGTCTCCACGGATTCTGTCACTATAGGCTATGCCCAGGTTGTTGTGAGTACTTGCCCAATCTTCCGGGAAATCTGGTTTGGTGCGAACGTCCAAGGCTAGTTGGTATACTTCTATGGCAATTTCGAGATTATCACCCCGGTCTCCACGGATTCTTTCACAGTAGGCATTGCCCAGGTTATAGTGAGTCATTGCCCAATCTTCGGGCAAGTCTAGTTTAGTGCGAACGTCTAATGCTAGTTGGAATGCTTTAATAGCTTTTTCGAGATTATCAGCCCGGTCTCCACGGATTCTTTCACAGTAAGCTATGCCCAGGTTGTTTTGAGTACTTGCCCAATCTTCCGGGAAGTCTGATTTGGTATAAACCTCCAAGGCTAGTTGGTATGCATCTATGGCTTTTTCGAGATTATTAGCCCGATTGCCACGGATTCTGTCACAGTAGGCATTGGCCAGGTTGTTTTGAATAGCTGCCCAAATTTCCGTGTTACTGTGATTAGTAAAAACCGTTAGCATGGTTTGGTAACCAGCAATAGCGATTTCCCTATTATTGGCTTGATTACCCAGTGGAAAATCGCTGATCAGGGTGCTGAATTCCCAGATAGTATTAGCGATTTCTGTTGCTGTTTCTGGTTCCGCTTCTGAGAGTTTAGCACTTGCCCAGGTTTGCAGGATAGGGATAAAATTATGATCGAGTTTGTCTAGGTTTGCTACCAGGAGTTGGTAGACAGCTTCGCGGTCGCCTTTGCTGTCTGCGATTGCTAGCAATACTTCCTCTAAGAATTGCTGATAATCTTCCGATGAAGCCTTAGCTGAAGTAAGGGTTTCTGAAATTGCCAGACCCTTTAAAAGCTTACTCCTGATCCGCCGTAAAAAGTTAGCAGCATTTTGCTGACCCTTTGCTGTCAGATAGTCTGCTGATTGTGCCATTACCTGTAAGAATTCCGCATCCACTAACTCGCGGTTGCTATTAAGAAGTTGGACTTCTTTGCCCTTGGGACAAGTTAGGAGTTGGTGGAGCAAGTTGAGGTATGCTTGTTTTCTTTGTTTGTCCATTGTTTATTACCCCTGGGTCAGCTGTCAGCCTTCAGCTGTCTTGGTTGTGGGAGCATGTAACTTATGCAGAACATTTGTACTAAATCTTTAGCCCCCTCATTGGTTTAAGCTTGCTCTGATGGTACATAGTTGATCTGTTCTGCAACTTTGAGTTGCTTCCTTTGGTTGTTACTTATATAATAGTATTTTATAAATAGTATTTTAGACACGCTTATCCTGCCTGAGATATCAACAATGGAAGAACTAAAAAATAAAGTTGCATTAATTACTGGTGCTAGTTCTGGTATTGGTCGAGCAACGGCGATCGCCTTTGCCAAAGAAGGTGCAAAAGTTGTGGTTGCTGCCCGTCGAAGTAAAGAAGGAGAAGAAACGGTTGATTTAATCAAAAAAGTAGGTGGAGAAGGTATTTTTATCCAAACTGATGTCACTCAAGAAGAACAGGTTAAGAATTTAGTCGAAAAAACCGTTGAAATCTATGGTCATCTTGATTGTGCTTTTAATAATGCTGGTTTCGCTGTAGGAAATCCAATTACTGAAGAAACAGTAGAAAATTATGACCAAGTCTTTAATGTCAATGTTAAAGGGGTATTTTTATCTCTGAAATACGAACTATCCTATATGTTAAATCATGGAGGGGGAGCAATTGTTAATTGTGCTTCTATTCTAGGTTTGGTTGCTTTAGCACCAATATCTCTTTATACCGCTAGTAAACACGCAGTATTGGGCTTAACTAAAACAGCGGCTTTAGAGGTGGCACAGTCTAACATTCGTGTTAATGCCGTATGTCCCGGTGTAATTGACACAGACATGGCTCGTCCTTTCTTCCCTATTCCTTTCTATCAAGAGTTTATTAAAAAACATCCTATGGGTCGAGTAGGCAGAGAAGAAGAAGTTGCCAATGCTGTAGTTTTTCTGTGTTCAGATAAAGCATCTTTTATTACAGGAGAATTTTTAGCTGTAGATGGAGGTTTTCTCGCTCAATAGATGTAGGAGCTGTAAGCATGCAGCGGTCAGCGGTCAGCGGTCAGCGGTCAGCGGTCAGCTCAGAGGGCTCCCCCAAAGGTGGTGCGTACGGGGCGGATTATCCCGATCCGGGCGTTGAGGCCAAAAATCAGAGGCTTTCCGCCCCTAACGCACCCTACGTAACTACTCATTTCTAAATTCTAAATTCTAAATTCTAAATTCTAAATTCTAAATTCTTCATTCTTCTTCATCTGACTGCTCTGACGGAGGCAAAAGTAGAGGATTTCCTTGATATTCCGCTGCTTTATCCGTAGGTAAACGACGCACTAAGTCAAATTGGATTAATTTATCTAAAATCGGTAAAACTTGAGTAAACTGTTGAGCTTTAAGACGCTTGAGGTCATCCATGGTTACGTTTTCATCGGATAGCACCCCTTTTTCTAAAACTAAGA
>NZ_JAAHGN010000632.1:0-4365 GCF_010672485.1 Moorena sp. SIO2C4
TCAGCTAATGGGCTACGCGCATTAGCTGTTCGCGCAGCGTGCGCGTAGCCCATTAGCTGACGGCTGAATGCTTACCTCAAAACTTCCAAGTTTTAGGGCTTAATAGTACTTTTGTTCTTACAAAACTGACCTGCTCCCTCTAAATGTGCTTGACAAAATTTCTAATTTGTGAATTATTGAATTTCTATTCTTTCCCAAGAAATCGTCAACAAGGATTACTATTGGGCATACTATGGTTTACCTTTTAGCTGTAACTTTTGATCCAAATTTCTAGGCGTTTACCCTGGCCGAGAATGGGTACGCTTCCCTTATCGCTTCGGTGTCACTCCTTAAGTCTGTTTTTCCATGTACCGGAACTGCCCGAGAATGCGTTCGCGTAGCGGCTCGTACCGAGCATCGCGTAGCGTGACCATTCGCGTAGCGTGGCCTAAAGGCCAAGGTCAATCGCTTCCCAACAGAATTCCGTAATCTTATATACTACTTTTTGAATCTAGGGAACCCAGAACCATGAAAAGCGATCACGATGGTCATCATCTCACCCTCGACTCATTCGAGAGCGACAGGATCGTTCCCCTGCAATGGAAGGTAATTGGGGCAACTGCTGCCAGTAACACTCAAACAACTGAAAAAAGTCGTCTACTTCACAGAACATACGGGTGATATCCAAACGCGATACAATATTGGTCATAGCTGGCTGAGACTCAATGGCTTCAAATCTAGTCGAGCGCCTTTCTTTCACCGTAAGCATTCAGCCGTCAGCCGTCAGCCGTCAGCCATTCCCGTAGCGTGGCCATAGGCCAAGGCTCACGCTATGGGGAGAAACTGTTACCGTAGCGTGGCCACAAGCCATTAGCTGATAGCATCTCAAGTAGCACCATCTGTAGCCCATTAGCTGAGAGCTGTTCGCGTAGCGTGCGCGTAGCGCTTAAGCTGAGAGCTGAGAGCTGAGAGCTGATAGCTGAGAGCTGAATGCTTACCTTTCACCTTTGTCCAGTTCCTCGAACTCACGTTCAAATAATAACGATTAAGGTAGGGAAAGACTATTATTTTAAATAACTAGTTAACTAATTAAGTGGAGTTTTTGTTATGGCAATTGATCGGGCACCTGGCGTTTATGTAATCTCTCAAGATGAGATGGGAATTGTTTATCAAAAGTTTGGTAGTCCTTTACCATCTAATCGTCAAATTGCTCTTAATGGAGAAATGGGTTGGCAGGTTGATACTCTTGGTCCTGGACGACATTTTCGCTCTCCGTTGACGTATAAAGTTGTCATACAAAAGGCTATACAGATTGATAAAGATGAAATTGGATTAGTAACAGCCAACGATGGTGATTCTCTTCCCACAGGTAAAATGTTTGGTAAAGTTGTCGAAGAATGCGATGACTTTCAAGATGGTCGTGCCTTTATCAAAAATGGTGGTCAACGGGGTAGGCAGTTAGGTATTTTAAAAAATGGTATTTATCGCCTTAATACTAAACTGTTTTCTGTTGAAATAAGGCCAATTACTTACATTAATGACTATGAAATTGGCTTAGTAGAAGCGAAAGATGGCAAGCCACTTCCGATTGGAAAAACCTTTGGTGATGCTGTTGAATGCAACAATTTTGAAGATGCTCAAGCATTTATTAAAAATGGAGGATATAGAGGCCAACAGTTAAAGATTATTACTACTGGCAAATACGCAATTAATACAGAACTTTTCAAAATTAAGAGAGTTGAACTTATCAAAATTGGAGTTAATGAAGTAGGGTTAGTGGAAGCAAGGGATGGTGAGCCACTTCCACTTGGTCAGAACTTTGGTAAAGTTGTTGAATGTGGCACTTTTCAGGACGCTGAAGCATTTATCAAAAACGGCGGTCAACAAGGGAACCAATTAGCAATTCTTCCTCCTGGAATTCACTACATTAATACAGAGTTGTTTAAAGTTCACAATGTACCATTAATTAATATTCGATCAGGGGAGATAGGGCTAGTTATTGCTCAAGATGGTGCTGAACTACCACCAGGACAAATACTAGGTAAAGCTGTAGATTGCGATAATTTTCAGAATGTTGAAGCCTTTGTCAAAAACGGTGGTCAACAAGGTAAACAGCGAGCAATTCTTACTGAAGGTTACTATAGAATAAACACTGAACTATTTACAGTAGTTACTACTGACAATGCCAAGCAATATGGACTGAAGCCAGAACAATTAAAAGTTTACAGAGTTGAATCAGGTAAAATTGGTATTGTTACCACTTTTGATGGTAAGCCCTTACCAGGAGGGGAGATTGCGGGAGCAGTTATTAAGGGACATAATAAGTTTCAGGAGCCACAGGAGTTTATTGAAAAAGGTGGCTATCGAGGTTTACAAGAAGAATTTATCGAAGAAGGTTTTTGGAGTTTAAATCCTTGGTTTGTGGAAGTTGAACAAGTTCCTTTAACTAATATTAAATCTGGAACAGTTGGAGTTTTAATCTCAAATGTTGGTAAGAATAGCCAAGCAAATCAAGAGCAAACTACTCATGGTTATCAGTTTAATATCGTTCCAATTGGGTATAAAGGGATTCAGAACATACCAATAGAAGCTGGAACACATCCTATCAATACAAGAGTGAAAAGTATAGTAATAGTTCCTGCCCATGAAATAACTTTGGAATGGACGAATAGAGATAAACCAGCAACCAACTACGATTCTAATTTGAAAACCTTAGACCTTCGCTCTAAAGATGGCTTTACTTTTAAAATTGAAGTCACACAGGTTATTAATATTGCTCCAAAAAATTCTCCTAAAATGATCTCTCGTGTGGGTTCACCAAATGCTAATAGTTCTGAGCAATTTGAGGAACAAGGAGGAGTTCTTAGCTGCTTGTCTAATGGTGCGGTTAAATATAGCTCCATTAAAAACCTTGTGAATAGGGTATTAGAACCGATGGTTGGTAATTACTTCCGTAATTATGCTCAAGAATATAATGTCTTAGACTTCTTACAACAACGGGATCAAATCCAGGAACGAGCTACAGAAAATATCAAAAGTGCTCTTAATGCTTATGGTGTTGAAGCGGTTGGTACTTTTATAAACGAAATTGCCTTACCAGCTGAACTTCAACACCTAATACAGGCTCCAACAATTAAAGATAATTTAAATTCACTAGAAAAATTATTGCTATGGTCTGCTGGTGCAGATCATCATATTTTGGCCCAAAAAGAATGTTTGACAGAACGATATAAATATACAGCAATTGGTACCACGGTTTTGCTAACATCAACAACGGCTATTTTTTCCGGTGGTTATGCTCTTTATACAGTATTCGGTTCTGTAGCAGCTTCTTGTGTAGGAGGAATTTTTTGGAGTTTTATAGTTTTTAACTTAGATCGTTTTTTAATTTTAAGCTCTAAGAGAAAAAAATCGGAATCAAATTTAAAATTGTCATTTATTGCAGCAACTAGTCTTCGATTAGTAATAGCCTTATTATTAAGCTTTGTGGTGGCTAAACCCCTTGAATTGAGGCTTTTTGAAAAAGAAATTAATCAGAAAATAAAACAACAAAAAGATGATGCAAGAAAAGAAAAAGTTAGCGAACCAATAAAAGAATTAGAACAAGAAATTAAAGCCTTAAATCAAGAAAAAAACAAGTACAAAAATGAATGGGAAGACGCCGAAAATGTTGCTAATGCAGAAGCAGAAGGTACACAGGGAACAGGCCAATTTGGAAAAGGAATTGTTTATAAAGACAAACGAAATTATGCAGATGAAATAAAACAACAATTTATTGAATTAGATAATAAAGTTAAGGAGAAAGAGGAACAAATAGATAAGCTTAGGCAAGAACGTAACCTGATTTTGCAGTCACCAGAGAGTAACTTAGAACAACTGAATCAAGAAATTGACAAAGAATCAGATGGCTTCTTAGCCCGTCTTGTTGCTTTAGAAGAACTATCTAAAGACGATCCGAATATTCGTAATATTAATTGGCTAATCACTGCCTTATTCGTCACTATTGAAATCTCACCTATATTAGTTAAACTTTTGTCTGGCAAAGGTCCTTATGATTATTTACTTGAGCAGAAAGAAAGTCAGGAAATTTATAATGAATATTTCCGCATTAAAAAAGAACAAAGACTTCAATTATCTGAAGGAGCATCAAAAAAATACATGAAAAAAATTCAGGAGTTTGAACAATAAATTACAAAAACAAAATAAGACTATAGCGTTTCTATCCTAATCAGGTACACAGGATTTTTTACCTCTTGCCTCTTGCTAGCTTGCCTATTACTTGCTCCCTGCTCCCTTTCAATCAAAAGACGATGTCTTAAACAATACTTCCTTTGCTATAGTACCCACATGGGAATGCAATGGGTCAGAGGATCATAAACAAGTATT
>NZ_JAAHGN010000633.1:0-4363 GCF_010672485.1 Moorena sp. SIO2C4
TGCCTCACCAAAAATTTCTTCTTCTGCCGCTCTACCCCCTAAAGCAGCAGTAATTTGGGCTTTGAGTTGAGCCCGAGTAATCAAACCTTGCTCTTCATCAGGAATATACCAGGTCAAACCACGGGCTTGCCCTCGGGGAATTAGGGTTACTTTCTGTACCGGGTCGTGATCCGGTAGGAGGGTAGAAATTACAGCATGTCCTACTTCATGGTAGGCAATTAATCGCTTATTCTTGCTGTCCACTAGAGGAGTGCCTTCCATCCCAGCTACCACCCGGTCAATAGCATCATTGATTTCGAGCATAGTAATGGCATCTTTGCGGCGGCGGGCAGTCAGGATTGCCGCTTCGTTGAGTAGGTTGGCTAAGTCAGCACCAGTAAACCCAGGGGTACGCTTAGCAACAGTTTCTAGACAAACCTCAGGGTCAATCTTTTTGTTGCGAGCGTGGACTTCCAGAATGTTATTCCTGCCTTTGTAGTCAGGGTAATCCACAATAACTTGTCTGTCAAAGCGTCCAGGACGTAATAGTGCAGCATCCAGGACATCTGGGCGATTAGTGGCAGCAATAATAATAATACCTGTGTTGCCTTCAAACCCATCCATTTCCGTGAGCAATTGGTTAAGGGTTTGCTCCCGTTCATCGTTTCCACCGCCAATTCCTGCTCCCCGTTGCCGTCCTACCGCATCAATTTCATCAATGAAGACCAAGCAAGGGGCATTTTCTTTGGCTTTTCTGAACAAGTCACGGACACGGGAGGCACCAACGCCCACAAACATTTCCACGAATTCGGAACCAGAGATGCTAAAGAAGGGAACTCCTGCTTCACCAGCGATCGCTTTGGCTAAGAGAGTTTTACCAGTTCCTGGAGGACCCACTAGCAGCACACCTTTCGGGATCCGTGCTCCAACAGCAGTAAAGCGTTCTGGTTGTTTGAGGAATGTGACAACTTCTTGCAATTCCTGTTTAGCTTCTTGAATACCTGCTACATCATCAAAGAGAACCCCGGTTTTGGCTTCCATCTGAAACCGTGCTCGGGATTTGCCAAAGTTTAAGGCTTGACCAGAATTACTCGCAGAGCGTCGCAGGATCATCATCAAGCCTGCTAGTAACAACAGAATGAAAAATAAGTTGGCAATTAGACCTAAAGCGGCTGAGTTATCCGCAGAGCGCCTAATTTCAGTGGGAACATTCTGTTGACGGAGTTCCTTGAGTAGCAAGGAGTTTTGATCGAACAAAGCAACTCGTTGAGGAGGTTCATTCTCATTGGACCCCTCTAAGCTAACTTTAGCAATCTTAGTGGCTTCATCGATTTCTATTTTAGTGACGTCCCCATTTTTAACTTTCTTTAATAGCTCACTATAGGTTAGAGATTTCTCTTGTTTAAGCTGTGCTTGGGCTGGGGTACCCAGTATCACCCCTTGCCAAAGGAGCAAACTGGCAGCAATACGCCAGAATTTGACTAACTTGCGCTTTTCCTGGGGTTCCTGTAATCTAACCTCAGGATTTGCCAGCGGCTGTGGAGAGGTGTTTACCTCTGCATTACCCATCCATGCTCTCATCCAGAAACGTTTCTTCATGGCTGTTTGCTCTTTGGTCTTGCCTTGACTCAACTCCTGGGTAAACCTAGTTAGGCTTCAATGAATTCACGCCCTTGAGTTGAAATTTCTTTCACTTTCTAGTCTAGCTCCCTAAAATCCGGCTTTAGCTGTAAGAAACTCATCTGAAGTCCGCTAGCATCGGTAACCTGCTCTTGCCTAGATGGGGTTTGCAAACCTCACCCTGTTTTTTTCTTAATCCTCTCTGCTGTAGATACCTTGCCTGGAACATCTCTACAAATGGTAACCATACAACTGGACACGAGATCACTAGTTGACCTTGTACTTTTGAGAGTCAACCATCAACCGTCAACATTCAACAAACATCTGATCAATTACACCGAAGTGGATGTCTTTATTTCTTCTACCTGATCTGAGGGGGTTGGCGGAACCTGGGGGATTTCCATTGGTACATCTTCCTGTTGGAGATCCTCTAGGGTAGTGACAAAATCTCTAATCCCTTGAAATTTTCCATAGACGGAAGCAAAGCGTACATAAGCCACTTCACTCTCCGAACGTAGGTAGCGCAAGACTAACTCACCAATTTCGTGACTGATGACTTCCCGACCAAATCGCTGTTGTAATTCTGCTTCAATCTCATCAACCAATGCTTCCAGGCGTTTTTGGAGAATGCCGGTTTTTTCACAAGCACGTACAATTCCCCGTAACAACTTGGAACGGTCAAATGATTCCCGCTTGCCATCCCGCTTGATCACAGTTATTGGCACAAATTCGATCCGCTCATATGTCGTGAAGCGATGTTTGCATCCCAAACACTCCCGACGTCGCCTCACACTTTTCCCTGCCTCAGTAGAACGAGACTCAAGAACGCGGCTCTCGGTGTGGTGACAAGAGGGGCATCGCATAAGATAATTTTGTTTTCTTGCTGAGTGGACTGATTGGCGGCAGATATTTGGAACGCCCTAAGAGTCGATACTGTCAAAATAACAATTATATGGAAGGTGAGCCGATATAGACCTATCAACTTCCCTATATCCTATAGGGTCATGCACAGGGTATTGCGGCTCAGAGCATCCACAGAACTGTTGAATTTCGATCTGAGTAAATCGAGGTAAACTACTTACCAATCTTAGGCGGTTCCCGAAAAGCAATGGCAAAAAATAGGGTGCCTAGGGCTAAGGTCAAGATTAAGATATAAGCAACTGATTCCATAGCTATAATTGTTGGTTATCTTCTCACTTACCAGTCTACCTTGCATAGACCACAGAAATAGCCAAAAGGCAAAAGAAAAATTTCTTTTCTTCTGCCTTTTGCTTTTAAGTCAAACTGTGATAAGAGATATTTAACCTCTAGATAGGCTCTGTCCTACGGGTACTCTTATCACCAAGCTTCTGGAAGAAGCCCCACTCGACTTGCTCTTCCTCTAGGTCAGGATCGACACCAGCAAACACATCTCGATAGAGGGTGCGTGAGCCATGCCAGATGTGCCCAAAGAAGAACAACAGAGCAAAGACAGCATGACCAAAGGTGAACCAACCCCGAGTACTAGTGCGGAATACACCATCAGAGTTTAAGGTTTCACGGTCAAATTCAAAGCCCTCACCCAGCTGAGCAGTACGAGCGTATTGCTTCACATCGAATGGGTCAGTAAAGGTTTGACCATCAAGAACTCCACCGTAGAAGCTAACTGTGACACCAGCTTGCTCGAAACTATACCTAGATTCAGCCCGTCGGAAAGGTATGTCCGCACGAACTACACCATTAGCATCGGTCAAAATGATAGGGAAGGTTTCAAAGAAGTTCGGCATCCGACGAACGGTCAGATCCCGACCTTCACTGTCTGTGAACACCGCATGACCTAGCCAACCTTCAGCAATTCCATCCCCTTTGTCCATCGGACCTGTGCGGAACAAACCACCTTTGGCAGGGGAGTTGCCTACATAGTCATAGAATGCCAGCTTCTCTGGAATTGATGACCAAGCTTCTGACAAGCTAGCACCATCAGCCAATTCAGCTTGTACCCGTTGGTTAATTTCCTGTTGGAAATAACCCTGATCCCACTGATAGCGAGTTGGACCAAACAGTTCAATTGGGGTGGCAGCACTGCCGTACCACATGGTGCCTGCTACTACAAACGCAGCAAAAAATACAGCCGCGATACTGCTGGAGAGTACCGTTTCGATATTCCCCATCCGTAGAGCTTTAAACAATCGCTCTGGTGGTCGTACTGTTAAGTGGAATAAACCGGCAATAACCCCAACAACACCAGCAGCGATATGGTGAGCGACAATACCTCCAGGGTTATAGGGGTTAAAGCCTGCTGGTCCCCATTCTGGTGCGATGGGTTGAACACTACCAGTGAGACCATAGGCATCAGATACCCACATCCCAGGACCCCAAAGCCCAGTCAAGTGAAAGGCACCAAAGCCAAAGCAGAGTAAACCAGATAAGAACAGGTGAATGCCAAAAATTTTTGGCAAATCGAGAGCTGGGTCGCCACTCCGTGGGTCTCTGAACACATCTAAATCCCAGTAAACCCAGTGCCATACGGCAGCCAGGAACAATAAACCAGAAAGGATAATATGAGTTGCAGCGACACCTTCAAAAGACCATAAGCCAGCATTGGTTACGGTTTCACCAGTGATACTCCAGCCCCCCCAGGAATCAGTAACCCCTAGACGAGCCATAAAGGGCATGACGAACATCCCCTGACGCCACATCGGGTTAAGAACCGGGTCACTCGGATCAAAAATTGCCAATTCGTACAGGGCCATTGAACCAGCCCAGCCTGCCACCAGGGCTGTAT
>NZ_JAAHGN010000634.1:0-4363 GCF_010672485.1 Moorena sp. SIO2C4
TGGAGAGGCTGGAGAGAGTAGATAGAATAATTAGTTGTTAGGGTGGGTTAATAACACACCAAATTTAAACGCGATGTTCCGTTCGCGAACGCACTAAATTTTTAGTAAAAATTGACTTCAGTAATAATGATAAAAAAAAGAATATAATATATAAATATATCAAATCAAAAGTGATCAGACATGACACCAGAAGAAAGATTAACTCAAGTAGAGAACTTGTTAGAGACAGCAGCAAGATACATTAATCGCCATAGTCAGAATATCGAGCAAAATCAAGCAGAAATTACTCAATTAAGAGTTTCTCTCAATGAGACCTTAAAATTGTTTTCCGATTTAGCAACCTATCAACGTCAAAGTCAAGAAGAGATTATTCAAAATCAAGAGGAGATTCGTCAAAGTCAAGCAGATATTCGTCAAAATCAACAGGAAATACGACGGATTTGGGAATATTTATTAAATCAAAGTGGTAATGGACGCTCCGGGAATTAAACCTGTAGAGGTTTGGGAGTGTAGACAGAAAATTGATGGATAAAGGGCACCATCCCCCTGTCGTGATCATAAAACGTGAATTTTTATTGCATTCGAGAGCAATAATTTGATCACCTAGATAGAATTTAGACTGACAAAGTGAAAAATGTGCTGGCTACTCGACCTGGGTAGCTAGAAAAAGTCAATCAGGGAATCTCTATCTCATTTCTTTGTTGACGTTCGAGTAGAAACCTCGATGATAAACAATAGCTGTTCTGTGCTTGATTCCCTTTGCAATCTACAAGCAAATCCAAACCAAGGAAACCAAACTGGTGCTACTAGTCAAGGGATTGTAGTGATTTCTCCCCTAGATGACCTTGAAACTGGTGAAGATTTGGCTACTACTGGTGATTTGGACATCACCGATGGCCCGATTAACATCGATTTTGATGACATTGATTTTGATGACATTGACCAAGTGTTTGATGTCGAAATTCAGCCTCAAGATCCAAAAACGGCGACTATCACCAAGATTGAAATTAGTAGTAATCGATGCTCCTTGGCCTTTGGGCCACGCTACGCGAAGGTCGCCGCTACGCGAACAGTAGACTCAGATGACCCTCTAGTCAAGGTCAGTAGCAGGGCGACGGCTACTAACAGGATTAGTCGCAATCCCTTGGGCGACTCTGTTGGCGGTATAGTCATCGTCAGCAGTACCAGCATGGCTACCAGCACCATTAGTGACAATACCTCAGCGGATTTAAGCGATCGCGTAGCGTGGCCAAAGGCCAATCGCATTTTCAGTATCCATGGCACAGCCATGGTTTCCAGCACCATGAGTACCCCTAACACCAATAATCATCAGATTAGTGGTGCCGCCAGTTTCAGCATTGGTGACGACAACCAGATTAGTAATCCGGATGGTGTTACCGATGGACCTGACAGTCTGCTGGAGGATATCCTTGGTACTATTACCAATCCCATTGATTCCCTACTTGATTCCTTCCTGACTCCATCTGTGTTCACTCCATCCCTGTTGACTTCATCTCTAGGTTTTCCTAGTTCTGGGATTGATCTTGACCAGAGTCGTTCGCGCAGCGTCGGGCTTTGACCGAATCACTGATTTGATCAATTTGTGGGCATCACTCCTAATATTGGTGCCTCTGTAGCTCAACCCGAAAGAGGACTTGACCTCTTCAAGGACTAAAAATAATTTCGACCTTTGCCCTAGTAATCAGTCGTAAGTATTCAGCTATCAGCTATCAGCTGTCAGCTTATGGGCTACGCGCACGGTACGGAAATGGCTGACCGCTGACGGCTGACGGCTGAATGCTTACTATCAGTCAATATAGTGTTGAGGCTTAGGTGTTAGGTGTTAGGTGTTAAGTGTTAGGTATTAGGTGTTAGTTAGTAGTTAACGCCTAATACCTAGTGCTTAGAGTCTAATCGAGAAAAATACAGTTCAACCTAAGCTATCAGCTATCAGCGTGTCGCGTATCAGCGTGTCCCGTATCAGCTATCAGTTTTGAGCCTATGGCCACGCTACACCGAACAGTTTATGCCCATAGCGCATGCTACACCAAACAGCTTTTGAATAAAATAAGCTGACCGCTGAATGCTTAGAGGTCAAGTTTCTCTAAAATACTGGGTTAGGTTGTTGAGCGCCTCTGTAGCACTTTCAATCGCTGAAGATAATTCTTCAATGCGGTCAGAGTGAGCTTTACCTTCAATTTCTTTTTTCAGCAGTTCCTGTAATTTCAGAATCAATTCTTTTTGGTAGCTGACTGAATGGGTAAAATCTGTGGATTCCATCATCGGACTTAACTGAATTGCCTTACCTGATACCTGTTCGCGTAGCGTGCGCGTAGCGCATTAGCACCTCAATTAGCTTGCGCCTAGCGCATTAGCTGACCATTGAATTCGAGTTTACCGAACTCAATTGTGTTTAGTTTACCGTAATTTAGATCAAAGTTAACTATAGCAGTTCTAAATAGTTCATGAAACCCAAGGCTACATTGCTTTCTCCTAACCAAAAAAAATCCTCATATCTCTTTATTACTATTCCCTATTCCCTTTTGCCTGTTTCCGATTCCCGATTCCCGATTCCCGATTCCCGATTCCCGATTGAACACTTATTCATAACGGCAATCCCTATAAAATTAGTGATAAAAACCGAATTGTCATAGCTAATTTCAAGTCCTACCATAATAATCAAAGGCCAGAAAACAAGGCTAAATCAATTAAGCAATTACAACTTGGAGGAAAAGCTATGACTCTAGTTCGTTGGAACCCCTGGAAAGACATCAACACCCTACAACGGGAAATTGACCAGCTATTTGACCATAGTTTTGTGCCTACTACTTTGCGAGAGTTTGGTCATTTCAAAAATGTTCCAGCTGCTGAAATTACCCAAACTGAAGATGCTATTACTCTGAAATTAGAAGTTCCAGGAATGGAAGCCAAAGACTTGAATGTAGAAGTCACAGATACTGTTGTTTCTATCAGTGGAGAACGTAAAGAAGAAACCAATACTGACGAAAAAGGCGTCAAGCGGTCTGAATTCCGTTATGGTAAATTCCAGCGGGTAATTCCTTTACCAGTTCGGATTCAAAATACCAAAGTTGAGGCTGAGTACAAAGACGGTATCTTAAATCTGACCTTGCCTAAAGCGGAAGAGGAAAAAAACAAAGTTGTCAAGGTTAACTTGAACTAACTCCCTGGTTAGCTCAGTGGCTGGCTAACTAGACTTGGGACAATCAGTTAGCTACTTGAGTTTAGTAAGCATTCAGCTATCAGCTATCAGCGTATCGCGTATCAGCTAATAGACTACCTGAGGTGCTATCAGCCATTCGCGTAGCGTGGCCTTTGGCCAAGGCTTGTGACCAGGCTACGCGAATGGCTGACGGCTGAGGGCTGAATGCTTACGCAGTTTAGACTAAATCGTGACCTCAAAAAGCGATCGCTACCTCAACAAGCGATCGCTTTTTGTTTACATATACCAGTTCTCAATGGGGTGGCGACAAAATTATCCCATCATTAAGCAACGCCATCACTGGAGTCAATCGGATATTTTTCTGTAACTTATCCGGATCACTCAACTCGGCTGAGAAATAGAAAAATAGTAGATGCACCTTGATAGCCATCCCCCTGCAATCAAAGCGGGGGGTTTTCTAATTATAACCATGAAACCGATGAAACCCATACTCAAATCTGCCGCAACTTCCCTAATCTTAATGATTGCTATGGTTCTATGTGCTAGCCCTGCCTCTGCTCAACCTGAAGGATTAAAGGGTAGCTACGTCGGAATTAGTAACGATGGCAGCACAATAAGTAATGATATCCTCAATCCCTTTGAGAATTTGCTGGGAATTGGCTCAAACTCAAGCGATGAAAGGATTGGTAGCATGTATCAAGGTCGTATTGATGTGCCCAATTTACCAATTTCAGTGCGTGGTGCAGCATTTCTCTCTGGCAAAGGTCGTGCTGTCGAGCCAACAATTACCTACGATCTACCGGTTGCCAGCAATACTAACATTTACGTTGGTGGAGGCTATACCTTTGTGAACAACGAGGAGATCACCACTCCTTTAGGTAATCAAAATTCAGCCGTATTGACTGCTGGTGTAGAAGCAGCAGTCAATGACTACACCATAATCTACGGCAGTGGCAGATTAAGCCTTAGTGATGAAAACAACGATACTTCTCCGGTTAAATTCCAATTTGGTGCAGGCTATCGTTTCTGAAATCAATAGCGCTGTTGCCTGTTCCGGACAACTGCGGCGAAGTCTATTGTAGGGGCGCTTTCCTTGAGCTTTCATTTTAACCAAGGGCGAGTCACTTGTTCCAACTGACTAACATCCTCCTGACTCAAAGCCCAACCCAAAGCCCCTGCATT
>NZ_JAAHGN010000635.1:0-4352 GCF_010672485.1 Moorena sp. SIO2C4
GAAGAGTGCAGCCTTTATAGTTGATAGGCTATGCATCAAAGGTGGCAGGTTTTGTTGTAAGGCTGCACTCTTCTAAGGTTTCGTCTCCGGCACGTTGCGTAATCCGGTCTAACGACCTGGTCGCCTACGAAGACTTAAGAGTCAAAAATTTGGTCAAGAATCATTGTCTAGCTAAGTCTATTAATGATGCTGGTTGGTATCAATTCAGGAAATGGTTGGAGTATTTTGGAACTAAGTTTGGCCGAGTCACTGTAGCAGTGAATCCCGCCTATACTAGTCAGAACTGCTCTGAATGCGGCGAAACGGTGAAAAAGTCCCTGTCAACTAGAACTCACGTGTGCAAATGTGGTTGCAAATTAGACAGAGACCATAATGCCGCAATCAACATTCTTAATAGAGCCTTAGGTACGGTGGGGCACACCGGAACCTGGGTCTTAGACCCCAACGCTTCAGGAGATTTGGCCTCTACTGTTCTTGGCTCCGGCAAGGTTCAGCAAGTCGGATCGTTGAGTGAAGAATCCCCGCGTCTTTAGACCGGGGAGTGTCAAGAAAAACCTTGGTAGAAAAAGTAGGTAACCATCGGCACAACTGTAGCAACAACCAAAATAACTACAACCCAAAGGGTGGCATTGCTGTTTTTAGTTTCTTCTGCACTCTTAAAGTTGCCAGCAATGTTGATTTCTTCTTCAACTACAGGAGGACCAGGATCAGGTTCGCCAGATAAAACAGCTACTATGCGATCGCTTACATCTAAGAAACCCTGATTATACTTGTTACCATCCCGCAGCGGCACCTTTAGGGTTTCAGAAGCCACACTTTCAGCAATGTCATCGGACATAATTTCCTTAACGGCATTGCCAGTAACGATAGCACTGTTATTGGTCACAGTATTCAGCACTATCAAGGTTTGATTAGCTTGCTCCTCTGGAGTAGTATACCATTTTTCAAACAACCCTTGGGCAAAGGTTGCTGCTGTTTCACCATAATCTAGGCCATGGACAGTGACAAGTCTAACTTGATTGCCCGTTGCTTTCGCTAAATCCTCTAAGGATTGAGTCAACTTGCCTTCTGTAAAGCGAGAGAGAACTTCTGACTTGTCAATTACCCAAGTCGGTTCTCCAGCGCTAATGTTAGGCATTTGATAGAGATTGATGGCATTGGCTGGTGCTGCAATTATTCCGCTTGCTAACAGGATAGCTAAAACAGGGATAATTAGGGATTTTATGTATTTGTGTTGGTTTTGTAGTTGGTTGAGGAGCTGTTTCATAACAAAGCTGACAAAAAAGACGTTGACTCTCTCAAAATAGGCTTGTCCCTAAAATACTATGAAACTGGCCATCAACCTAATCTTATTTATCGGCAAGATAATGGTAATTAGTGAAACTGCTAACATGTCACCAGTCAGGTCTAGGAAATTTAACTATTATATAGTGGCTTTAGCCACCGCGAAAAAATATTTCTGGAATTCCGGTATCGTCGTCGCAATTCATGTATAATTAAGTATAGAGTACAGGCTGAAAAACCGTGATAGACAGCTGGAAGGAAACCATGTCTGACCGCCTATAAAGTAGTAATGCTCAGAGGGTAGGGAAAGTCCTCTTTAAAAACCCAATCGTCAACCAACAATTGGCGTGTGAACCTAGAAAAAACACTTTTGAAAAAACACGGTGCGCGCCTCCTAGGGCAAGTAAATCTCCCTTGGGTCGTACCTCAATGTACGGTGGGGCACACCGGAACATGGGAAAAGGGAGGAAAACAGTTTTTAAGGCACTCTCAAGTAAGTACCCAAACGCCTAAGGAGAACTGCCCTCTAGGTCTGTCGTGAATTGACTGGGAATTTGGTAGGTTACTACGGATTCTTGGTTAAGTACTGCCTCTTCCCGAGGACACGTCGGTTTACGGTGGTTCGTCGATCTAGGAATCCCCGCGTCTAATGACCAGGGAGTGTCAAGATAGCGATAACTTTCAACCTCGAAAAGGGGTCGATATTGGTAGACTTTGGTAGCTAAAAAGTATCGGTATCAACTCTCTTTCGGTACCACCTGAGCCATATATTTACCCCACAACTGGGCAGCTTGGCTACTACTGCCACTAGTAGGAGAATTATTATCATTGCCGAACCAAATCCCTGTAACGATCTGATGCTTGGGAATAAAACCGATAAACCACAAGTCTACATTTTTATCAGTAGTACCGGTTTTTCCCCCTTCTCCTTGACCAATCCGGGCACTGCGACCGGTGCCACTGGTTACTACACCCTGAAGCATTTCTGTCATGGTGTTGGCTACGGCTGGTGAAACCGCTTGCTTGCTGATATTTGGCTGATCAGCGAAGTTGTAGATTACTCGACAGGTTTGGTAGTCTTGGTTATCCGTGCAATCACTACTGTCGAGAATTCTGATAATGCCATGGGGACGATACCACATCCCTTGATTTGCGATCGCACCATAGGCTCCAGTCATTTCCAATAGACTAACTTCACTTTGACCTAAGGCTAAACCAAACACAGGATCCAGTTTTGAGCTAATACCCAACCGTTGCGCCATCCGTACTACTCTATCTAAACCAGCATCTTGAGCTACCCTGATCGCTACCGCATTTTCCGATTGAGCCAAACCAGCATACATATCAATTTCAGTAGCATCTCCAGACCGCTCACAACGTCTAATCCGTTTAATCCCAGAGCAGGAGTAGGTTTCGGTTGGTGAAATCCCTTTTTCTAAGGCAGCAGCATAGGCAAAGAGTTTAAAGGTTGAGCCTGGTTGACGCTTGGCTTGGATAACGCGATTAAACTGGCTTTTTTGGTAATCGGCTCCTCCAACCATGGCTAGAATCTCGCCATTACTGGTATTCAGGCTTGCGATCGCTCCCTGGGAAAATCCTAAGCGGCTACCAGTGTTCTTGACATAGTCCCGTAGAGCAGCTTCAGCTTTGGCCTGAGACTCAGTATCTACAGTAGTTTCTACAATAAAATTACCTTCCTTAGCCAACTCTTTGCCCAGTAACCTCCTCAATTGCTGGAAAACGTAGTTATAGAAATAGGGTGCCTTGGTGCTAGAAAGCATTTCTCGGGCTTTGGGGCTAACTTCAATCCGCGATCGCCTAGCTCGATTGGCTTCCTCTCGACCAATCATTCCCAAAGCGTGCATGCGGTCAATCACCCGATTCCGTAATTGTAATGAGGTATCATAATTTTGGATTGGGTTATAGCTATTGGGTGCTGGCAAACTTGCTACCAAAGTAGCGGCTTCTTGGATATTCACATTAGCTGCTGATTTGTCGAAGTAAAACTGAGCAGCATCTTCAAAACCAAATGCTTCTATACCTAAGTAAACTCGGTTTAAGTAAGCCTTTAAGATCGCGTCCTTACTGTAAACTGTCTCTAACTTTAGGGCAATAATTGCTTCCCGCACTTTCCGGTCTGCGGTATTGGCTCGACCGACATACTCGGGAAATAGGCTTCTTGCTACCTGCTGAGTGATCGTACTAGCACCTTCGCGAATACCTCCCCCTTGAAGATTCCGCACTACAGCTCGCATAATCCCATAGGGGTCTACTCCGAAGTGCCAGTAAAAGCGGCTGTCTTCTGAAGCAATCACTGCTTTCGGCAAATATGGGGAAAAATCCGATAACCTCCTAAGTTCTCGGTGAGCATCGGTCCGGGGTTGCCGTAGGGGAATTTGGTCACGAGAGTAAACAATCACAGGGCCTGTGACTCCCTCGGGCAATGGTCTGACTGATGGTGCTTTCAGGGTTTCAAATCCAATCAGTAATACCACTAAGGCAATTATCCCACCGATGCCATAGAGAAAGTAACGAATTCCTTGGATATACCAGGGGGGAGGATAGACGTACTGTAGCTGAACTGATGCAGCGAGTTCTGGTGGGCCGATGGTCAGGGTGTCTCCGTGATACAGAAGCAAGGAAGAAAGTCGGCGTCTGCCACGATAGATACCATTGGTAGAGTTTTGGTCTTTTATGATAAACCTACGGCCACGTCTACCATACCGTTCTAGGGAGAGATGAACTTGACTGACTACTGGGTTGCGAACGATTATGTCACAGGATTTGGAACTGCGCCCCAGTACGTAACGGTCCCCAACCAGGGGATAGACATCGGATTTGTTGGTATTAGCGTCTTGCACCCAAAGTTCCGGCACTCTAGCATTAGGCTTTAGTGCTACTGCTTGAAGATTGACCTTCGCATGAATGGTCTGTACTACCTGAGTTAGCTGACTAAGTATGGTCTTTGGTGGTTTGGAGGGTGGTTGAGAACTCATGGTTGTCAGCGATAAGCGATTGGCTTGGGTGCTTCTGGAACCATTCTAATCGCTCTAGCAATCAGCTCTTGA
>NZ_JAAHGN010000636.1:0-4351 GCF_010672485.1 Moorena sp. SIO2C4
TTGGGCTACTGGTGAAGTCTACTGCGTTTATGAAGGATAATTTGGAAACCTTTAATGAGCGGGGAATTACGGTACCAGTTATTCTAGGGGGTGCTGCCCTAACACCAAAGTTTGTCCATAAGGACTGCCAGAATACCTACAATGGTCAGGTAGTTTATGGTAAAGATGCCTTTTCTGACCTCCATTTCATGGATAAATTAATGCCAGCAAAAGCAGCTGGTAACTGGGATGATAGTAAAGGCTTTATCGATGAGCTAGAGAATGGTGTAGCAGTTGAAGCTTCTTCCGAGTTGAAAGTTGACAAGTTGCAGGAGAATGGTTCAAAAGACAACTCTCAACCAGCAACTGCCCTTTCAACTCCTGTAGATACTAATCGTTCGGAAGGGGTAAGCTTGGATATTGAGCGTCCAACACCGCCATTCTGGGGAACCAAGATACTCAAGCCAGAGGATATTTCCTTCGAGGAAGTCTTATGGTATCTGGATTTGCAGGCGTTGATTGCTGGACAATGGCAGTTTAGGAAGCCAAAGGACCAGTCGAGGGAAGAGTATAATCAGTTTTTGAAGGAAAAGGTTGACCCAATTCTGGACAAATGGAAGGAAAAAACTCTTGCTGAGAACTTGTTACATCCCCAGGTGGTGTATGGATATTTTCCTTGTTTAGCTGAGGGGAATTCCTTGATAATTTATGATGCTAAAGGGATGAATCCCGAAGGTGCTAAAGACTCGCAGGAATTGCAAGAGGTGGCACGGTTTGAGTTTCCTCGGCAACGGTCTGGTAAGCGTTTGTGTATAGCGGATTTCTTTTTACCGAAGGAGTTGGCAGGAGCAGGTCAATTCGATGTGTTCCCCATGCAGGCGGTAACTGTGGGTGATATTGCCACAGAGTACGCTAAGGAATTATTTGATGGTGATCAATATACCGATTATTTGTATTACCACGGATTGGCGGTACAAATGGCTGAAGCCTTGGCGGAGTGGAGTCATGCTCGGATTCGTCGGGAGTTAGGGTTCGCAGATCAAGAACCCGATACTATTCGGGATGTGTTAGCTCAGCGCTATCAAGGTTCACGGTATAGTTTTGGCTATCCCGCTTGTCCAAATCTCCAGGATCAGTACAAGCAGTTGGATTTGTTGGAATGCGATCGCATCAAGTTATACATGGATGAGAGTGAGCAGTTGTATCCAGAGCAATCTACCACGGCAATTGTAGCTTATCACCCCATCGCTAGATATTTTACTGCTTGATCGGTCAGGTTTTTGACAGTGGATTAAGCCAGCCAGATTTCAGTTGATTAATACTGGAATCTTGCAGGATAGTTATTAATTTTAGGGTGGGCAGTGTTTATCAAGGTGCAAAGCCCAGCTTGGTGAATTTGTATAAAGCATTGCCCACCCTACTACATAAACTGGTAACAGACTCGAAAAAATTTCCACCCACCCATTTAATATTTACTCTTTATAATATATAATTATAAATTAGGTAAAACTAAAAAACGAAAAGTCATCGAACGTCGATGATCATAACCTTTGGTAAAGTGGGATGAGTGGTCAAGATAAAAGTCATAGGATACAGATAATTGTCGCTGTAATTGGCCTGGTTGGTCTACTGGGGGCAGCTGTGATCACGAATTGGCATAATTTATTTCCTAAGGAGATTACCAAGTCTCAAAATTTTGGTCCAGAAAAAGTAAGTTGTACTGGCAGTGGCCAAGTATGCAGTAACCGCTTCGCAATAGATGTAACAACGCGCGGTGTCTTAAAAGTCCAGTATGTCGTCCCCCCTACTCATTGCAGTCCAATAAAAATCCATTTCTACCTTGACGGTGAGCGTGTTACTTCTACAGATACCCTTGGGTGGAGGGGCGCATCTGGCCAGTTCAGTAGGCTTCCGTTGACCTCAGGTAAAATTGATCTTGGCCCTGTTTCCTCAGGAAATCATTCCATTAGTTTAGAGGCTGAAGGGAAAGCTGCGGGTTGTAATCGTGGGCAGCTCAATTCTTGGTTAGGGAATCTACAGGTCTGGACATCAGTTTTGGATAAGTAGTTCCGTAGGGTGTGTTAGGGGAGCCCTCATTTTTTCGGTAGCTAGAGTTGAGACACTCAGCCCCGTAACGCACCACTGTTAGGTCAAAGAATAAAAATGAGATCCACCCGAAAGTGCCAACCCTTTAATCTTTTGTGTGGGTTGATTGCCTATTGCTACTAGCTGGGATCCAGTTTTGGGAAGAAGATCATTCTGAGATAGAAGACCGATTTTTACTGCTAGCCATAAGTTCGAAAATGCGAATATTACTGATTATGCCTTGTTACCGATAACTAAAATATGTAATCATAATTATTTCATAAAAACAACTAAAAATCAAAGTCAATACTATCAATGATAAAACCATGAAACCAGAATATGACCTTGCCAACATGAAAAGCCGCCCCAATCCTTATGCCAAGAAATTAAAGCAACCAGTAACTTTGCCTTTGAGGATTGATGTAATAGAATATTTTGAAGCAAAGGCGCAAGAAAAAGGAATTTATTAACTCTCAAACTCAGCACTTCCAAGCTGTCAAAATAGTTATCGGATTGAGAGGATTAAACCGAGTTAGTTTTCCCACAGGTACCGACTTTGATAACTGCACCTGTAACCATTGATAATTCCAGTGATCCCCCCTAACCCCCCTTAATAAGGGGGGGAAGGAATTTGCTCTAATCCCGCGCTCGGAGGGGGGGAAACGTTTAGACTCAAACCAACTATAGGCTGTATTAGTATGCTCAACTGTTGCTAACGCTAACACTATAATACCATCGAGCTCTAAGCGAGTATCACAGTAATCCAAAATTGATTGTAAATTACCACCACTACCGCCAATAAAAATCCTATTGGGTGTTGGTAAATCTTTCAAAATATCCGGTGCTGAACCATGAATTGAGGTAACATTATTAACACCTAAACGTTGACAATTTTGCTCAATCAAAGCACTACCCATGGCTGTTTTTTCAATAGCAAACACCTGAGATGTCTTCGATAAACGAGCAATTTCAATGGAAACCGAACCTGTTCCTGCACCAATATCCCAAACCGTTTGCCCTGGTTTGAGTGCTAACTCTCCTAGTAACAGCAGCCTGATTTCTCGCTTGGTCATTAAACCAGGGCGATCGCTAAAACTAGTAAATGTCTGATCTGGTAATCCCAGTATCGGTAACGAGTCTGTATCCAGGGATTGGTCAACGGACTCAGGGTGACGTAGTAATACCACCACATTCAGGGGAGCAAAGGTCTGGTTCAATACTGCTTCTACACCAAGACATTGCACCCGTTCATCCATACCTCCCAAATTTTCACATACCCACAACTGGTAGCCACTGGGTAAATCTAGCGCTAGCAATAATTTAGCGATCGCTTCAGGTGTATTGCTGCCATCCGTCAGCACTGCAATCTTGTCAACTCCCTGCTTCAAGGCTGGGATTAGTTGTTCGAGAGAACGGCCATGAGCACTGATTACCTTAGCATCTTGCCAAGCAACCTTAATCCGACTGAAGGCTAACTGAATCGCACTGACATGGGGATGAAACCTCAGCCTTGAGGGGGGAAGTTGGCTTAGGAGCAATCGTCCTAAGCCAAAAAACAATGGATCACCACTCACCAACACTACGATTAGGGTATCGTGATCAGCACTATCGAGCTGCTTACGAATTAATTCAATAGCGTCAGCAAAATTCCCCAATACCAGTTGTGACCCTTGGTGGTTGGGAAAATAACCTAAATGGCGCTGACTTCCTACCAATAGCGTCGCTCGTTCCACCAGCTCCTTGACTTGATCAGTTAAGCTAGCTGCTCCATCTAAACCAATGCCCACTACATGGATGGGTGACCTTTGGGATGTTTTATTACTCACTATCCCAAGCCAATACCATTAATCCATTCAAAATAGCTGCAGCCACTGGAGACCCTCCTTTAGCTCCTTCAACCCGAATCTGAGGGATAGATATCTTTGCCAAAGCAGCTTTCGACTCGAGCACTGAAACAAACCCAACCGTTGCGCCAATCACCAAAGCTGGTTTGACCTGAGAGTGGGGCAACTGCTCACATAAAGCCAACAATGCCGTAGGGGCATTACCAATCACAAAAATAGCCCCTGGAAACTGCTCAAAACATCGGAGTAAACCTGTTTCCGTGCGCGTCTTTCCTGGCAGAGCTACTGGTGCCTGGTCTACTGCGACGATCAGGGGCACCATCCACCAGTACCACTAATGGTTTATTAGTCAGAGAGCGATTAATTGCTTTCTGGTATTCGGCTTTGCCGATTCGATTAACTGTTGACACAATCGTACCAGAATCAAACCACATCCGAGCAAT
>NZ_JAAHGN010000637.1:0-4348 GCF_010672485.1 Moorena sp. SIO2C4
CTATGGTTAAGACCGGAGGATAGCCAAGCGGTGATTGTTAATGTTTTTTGGTCTATCTTTAACCTAATCCTTCTGATGGCTGCTTGTCTAGTTGCTTTCGAGCAACCCCAACTCCGTCGTGCTCACCGGATGCCAAGGAAGTTAACGGCTGTGATTCATACTCCACAGCAGAGTTGGAGAGGTGAAACCGTTAATGTTAGTGAAAGTGGTGCCCAAATTCTGCTGAATACCCGACCCAACATCCCTGATCAAATTAGAGTGGAACTCGAAGGAGACTACGGACACAAGTGCTTGGTCCGAGGGCGGGTGATGCGAGAAGTTGCTATGGGTGACCAGGTGAGGCTATTTGTTGATTTTATTAATCTCACCGGTACTCAGCAAGATGATCTGGTCTTAGTTATTTATTCTGATGTCAATGAGTGGTATTCCCAGAGACGATCTGAAACAGACCATCCTCTGGAATCCCTTAAGTTTATTGCTACGAGTATCAGACGAGTCTTCCGTGAATTCCGACCAGCTAAAGAGACCAAGGTACGTCAAAAGGTTCAAGCACCGGTGCAATTATATTGGGATTACTGGAAAAACTATTCCGTTAGCGCGACAATCACGGAAATTGGCACTCATGATTTACGGTTGGAATTAGATGGCCACCAGATTAGCAATCTCGATATCATGCAGAAGACTAAACCCCTGATCAGTTTACTGGTAACTCAGGAATCTAATCACTTACAAGATTTGAGTTTTTTGGCTAAGGTGGAAACTATAGAGCAATTAGTTGATAGCGGATCTGTTAATTCAATTGCGATCGAGTTAAGTTTTCCAGAATCAATAGAAGAGCAGCAACAGCTCAAAATTCGACAGCTTCTGAATAGCTTGGATTGATAGCAAAGAGAATAGGAAATAGGGAATATGAACCCCTTAACTCTTGACCTGCGACCACTCCTGAGGTTAACCCACCGGGAATTTGAGCAAATTGCAGCAGCTAACCGCGATCTGCGGTTGGAACTGACTGCTGATGGAGAACTGATTGTTATGCCCCCAACAGGAGGAAATACCGGTAGGCGTAATGCCGATCTAACGTACCAACTCCAAGCTTGGAGTCGTCAGACCCAACTTGAGGTGCGACCCGTGGCGAATTTAATTCGCCAAGTAAGAGCGCACCTAGGGAAGTTTTCGACTCCTCTACTGTGTTTCAACTCCCCAATGGAGCAGGACGTTCTCCTGATGCAGCTTGGGTTAGCTCAGACCGATGGAACAGCCTTACTCTTGAGGAACAAGAAACCTTTCCACCTCTATGTCCTGACTTTGTGATTGAATTGCGCTCCAAAACTGATTCTCTGACATCTCTACAGAACAAGATGCTGGAATATATGGATAATGGCTGTCGCCTCGGTTGGTTGATTAACTATCAAAATCAACAGGTTGAGATTTACCGTTCTGGTCAAGCAAAAGAAATTCTACAATCTCCCCAGATTCTTTCTGGGGAGGAGGTATTACCCGATTTCCGATTGGATTTGCAGTTGATTTGGATTTGATATCTCTCCTCTTTGAAAAAAGGGGATTCTAAACCGAATACCGACACTAGATATAGCGCATAATAATTCATGCGATCGCTTATCAATTATCCTTTAGGAAGTAGGGAGGGTTGCGTCAATTTAATTTACATCATAAGTATGAGAAGCGCTATAGTTTATTTTTTTAGACTTTCAAATGCAAAATTATGGTAAAATTTTTATGTTGATTGGTCTGATTAAGATAACTAGACCGGTCTTTTTTAACCCTAAATTGCTCTTTTTAGGATATTTTGTTACCCCCTGAGCCCTAAAACCTAATACCTAAGACCTGAACTATTAGTAAATCACGATATTATTATATTATAGCATAATAAACTATAATCAAAACGGTATATGAACTTTGAAGACGCTCTGGAATTCGCCAATGCCTTAGTGTTTGCCAAATCGGGAAATCATCTCACTGATTTACAGCAAGCCTTAATTGAGGCATCTTGGTCCTGGAAGCGTCAGAGTTATGATACTATTGCCGAAACCTATGGCTATTCACCGACTTACCTGAAACATGATGTCGGTCCTAAGCTGTGGAAACTTCTCTCAGAGGCTTTGGGGGAAAAAGTCAGTAAAAAAAACTTTCGCTCAGCCCTCGAACGACGGTGGCGCAGTGAACAGGAAACTATCTCCTCGAACCAACAGCCAACTACACTCGAAAGCATAACCCCAGTCGGGGACTCGACCGAGGAAACAGATGGGATTGGCTTAAGGCCAGGCTACGGGAACGGAAAACCACGTCACGATTGGTCAGAAGCCGTTGATGTTCGTTTCTTTTATGGAAGACAATCAGAACTAGCCCAGTTGCAGCAATGGATTCTGAGCGAACACTGTCGGCTAGTCGCCTTGTTAGGTATGGGCGGCATGGGCAAAACCTCCCTATCGATCAAGCTTGCCCAACAACTCCAACACCAGTTTGAGTTTGTTATTTGGCGCTCCCTACGTAATGCTCCTGACCTATCAGAGATTTTGATTCAGTTGCTGAGATTTCTATCCAATCAGCAAGACATTGATTTACCAGATACCACAGACGATAAAATTTCCCGACTTCTGAATGATATACGCTCCCACCGTTGTTTGCTAGTTCTCGATAATATGGAAACAATTTTACAAGGGGGAGCTCAAAGCAATGCTGCTGGACATTATCAAGCTGGATATGAAGAATACGGTCAACTATTGAGACGGTGGGGAGAAAACTCCCATCAAAGCTGCTTAGTACTAACCTCTCGGGAGAAGCCTCAAGAAATTGGACTGCTTGAAGCAGAAGTGCTACCTGTCCGCTCCCTACAATTAAGTGGTTTGAAAACTGCTGAAGGACAAGAAATATTTAATATTATCGGTTCTTTCCAAGGTGAAGAAAGGGAATGGAAGCAGTTAATTAATCGCTATTCTGGTAATCCCTTAGCTCTAAAAATTTTAGCGACAACAATCCAGAAATTATTTGCCGGTAATATTTCGGAATTCTTAAATCAAGATGCGATAATATTTGGTAATATTAAAAATCTTTTAGAGCAGCATTTTGCCCGATTAAGCGCTCCAGAACGAACAGTAATATTTTGGCTCGCCATCAATCGAGAAGAAGCCTCATTTGCTGACTTACGAGATGATATATTTCCTCCTGTACCACCCCAACAACTGATCGACACCCTGGAATCCTTGGAACAGCGATCGCTTGTGGAAAGAAAAGCGTCTTTGTTTTCCTTACAACCGGTGGTGATGGAATACGTAACTGAACGTTTGGTTGAGCAAATCTGTGAAGATGTTATTGTTAGTATAACCGCCATTAATAACACTAATAACAACTGGGAAAATTCCCTATTTAGGACTCATGCTCTCCTCAAAGCTCAGACCAAAGATTATCTTAGAAATACTCAAATTCGTCTCATTATCAAACCCATTGTAGAGCGTCTACAGATTGCTTTAACGGGTAAGGGTAACCTAGAAACCCATCTAAATCAGATTCTCGACACGCTTCGAGGCAAACCTGCCTTAGCCATTGGCTACGCTGGTGGAAATATTATTAATCTCCTTTGTCAACAGCAAATCTGTTTAAAAGGCTATGATTTTTCAAGAGTTACAATTTGGCAAGCTTATCTACAAGGGGTGGATTTACAAGATGTCAATTTCGCTCACTCCGATTTATCGAAGTCAGTGTTTACTAAAACCTTAGGAGTAGTATTTGGGGTAGCGTTTAGTCCTGATGGTAAGCTTTTAGCTACTGGAGATGTGGAAGGTCAGTTGCGTTTATGGCAAGTCGAGAATGGTAAGCCAATTTTAATTTGTAAAGGTCATACTGGTTGGGTTTGGTCTGTTGTCTTTAGTCCTGATGGTAATACCCTAGCCAGTTGCAGTAGTGACAAAACTATTAAACTATGGAATGTCAGCACAGGTCAGTGTATTAAAACTTTAGAAGGCCATACCAGTTCTATTTGGTCAGTAGCATTCAGTAGGGATGGTAAAACCCTAGCCAGTGGTAGTGATGAATCAACAGTAAGGCTTTGGGATGTAAACACTGGTGAATGCCGTCAGGTATGTCAGGGACACACCGGTCAAGTCCTGTCGGTGGCCTTTAGTGCAGATGGTAAAACCTTAGCCAGTGCTAGTGATGACCAGACAGTGAGACTTTGGAATTTTAGTACTGGTGAATGTCGCCAGATCTCCCCCAGACTCAAAATACTTAACATCTGGGTCTGTACCTGCACGACCGACTAAATGGACAACATTGAGACTCATAGTTATATTGGTACTTTTGTACTGATTATGGCTCTACAATAACAGATTCAGCT
>NZ_JAAHGN010000638.1:0-4347 GCF_010672485.1 Moorena sp. SIO2C4
GGGATGTGGGGTAGTGGCTGAAAAGAAATATAGGACTACGCATTAAAGTTAGGACATTGATACAAGCAGCACAAGCTGTTGTAGACAACTTTTAAGTGCGACCCGAAGGTGTCACATCGCAAAATTGGGGGGTTAGGGGGGCAAAATCATACCCAGAATCAGCAACGCCTCTTAATACGGAAAGCGTACCTTTGCCTCTTGCCCGCCCCCCTTCTTAAGGCTAGGGGGGATTCTTCTTGCCTTGCGCGTAGCGCCATACCACCCACATAAAGATCTGTCAGGTTTGAAGTTAGCGATCGCATAGCTGTAGAAAAAGCGATGTTCCTTTGGAACATCGCTTTTTGCCCAGGTGCTTTGGGTTAATCCCATCCAGGGCTGACCTTAAGTCAATCTTTTGCAGCTGAGCGCCTCAATGCGATCGCACTGAACCTTCAACCTTGGCCAAAAGGCCACGCTACGCGAACAACCTTGGCCAAAAGGCCACGCTACGCGAACAACCTTGGCCAAAAGGCCACGCTACGCGAACAACTTTCAACCAATCCCAACAGCAGCTTAATTGACCACCGATGGCTTCAACTCATCTTCGTTGTCAGCACTGCTTGCCTTAAGGCCATTATCCGGCAAAGGATTACGAGCCTCAATTAGTTTGATCGCACGACTTACACTTTCTGGCAGAATCACCACTAAACCACCATCAGCGACTTTATCCAAACCCCTCTCAATTGCCTCTGTCTCCCTGAGGATAATCTCATAGTTGGACTCGCTTTTTTCCTGTCCTATGCCCTTACAAATTAACTCAGCTGCATCACCACTGGGACGTCCCCGTAAGTCATCATCTTCTTTGATAATAATCCTGTCAAAGATTTTTGCTGAGAGTCGTCCTAGTTCAATAAAGTCTTCATTCCGGCGATCCCCAGGACCACCCACAATCCCAAAGCACTCTCCGGGCCAGTTGCGCACAAAACTACCCAATGCCTCGTAACTAGCTGCATTGTGGGCATAATCCACTAGAGCATGGTAACTGCCAAGATTGAACAAATTCATTCGCCCTGGTGTCTGGTCTACAGAAGCCCTAAATGTGGTCAATGCTTCTCTAATGGCCTCAATCGAGACCCCTTGAGCAAAGGCAGCGAGACTGGCAGCTAGAGCATTCGCAATCATAAAAGGTGCCCGTCCCCCAATTGTCACTGGCACATTTACTGCCTCGTCAATCCGCAGGGTCCAATCCCCTTTGATGATGGACAAATAACCATTTTCATAAACCGCAGCCAGACCACCACCACTGGTGTGATTTTTGATTAACTCATTTTCTGAGTTCATCGAGAAATAAGCCACTTGACCCTTTACCTTTTCCGCCATTGCTCTGACTAGGGGGTCATCAGCATTGAGGATAGCATAGCCCTTCGGACTCACCACTTCCGCCACAATACTCTTGACCTTGGCCATCTGTTCAATGGTGTTGATGTCTCCAAGTCCCAAGTGGTCAGCGGAGACATTTAAAACCACCCCAATATCACATTTGTCAAAGGCCAAGCCAGAACGCAGGATCCCACCCCGAGCAGTTTCCAGCACTGCCACCTCAACAGTAGGGTCTTTGAGAATTACCTGAGCACTTTGGGGTCCAGTGGTATCACCTTTTTCCACAACATATTCATCAATGTAGATTCCATCTGTAGTGGTATAGCCCACAACCTTTCCAGTTTGGCGATAGATATGGGCAATTAAGCGGGTTGTCGTGGTTTTTCCGTTGGTACCTGTAATCGCGATGATGGGAATACGGTTAGGTTGCCCATTTGGGAAGAGCATATCTAGGACTGGTGCTGCCACATTCCTAGGCTTACCTTGACTAGGACAAACATGCATCCTAAAGCCAGGGGCAGCATTCACTTCTACCACCACCCCATCAGCTTCCCGTAAAGGCTTAGTGATATCGGAAGTGACAATATCAATTCCAGCAATATCCAGACCAATAATTTTGGCAACCCGCTCTGCCAGCCAGATAGTTTCTGGATGGATGTTATCGGTGTGGTCTACAGCAATACCCCCAGTGCTGAGATTGGCAGTTTCCCGCAAGTAACATACTTCTCCTTTTCTGGGTATACTTTCCAATCTATAGCCTTGCTTCTTCAAGACACTCTCACTGGTAGCGTCTACCACAATTTTCGTCAAGACATTGTCGTGTCCGTCACCCCGATGGGGATCAAGGTTAGTTTGGTCAATCAATTCCTCAATGGTAGACCTACCATTACCCACCACATGGGCAGGGATGCGCTCTGCTACTGCTACTACCTTGCCATTGACCACAAGAATCCGGTGGTCAAAACCTTTATAATAGCGCTCCACAATTACAGAGCGGGAGACTTCTTTGGCGGTCTTATGGGCAGTCTGTGCCTCTTCCCAGCTATTAATATCGAGGGTAATGCCTCGTCCATGATTCCCATTCAGGGGTTTAATCACAATCGGGTAGCCACCTACATCCTCAATTGCCCCTTCCAAATCATCTAGGAATCGAATTGTTGTCCCCCGGGGCACCGGTACACCAGCATCCCTCAGGATTTGTTTGGTACCTTCTTTATCACAAGCCAACTCAACGCCTAAAATCCCTGAATAATTACTCAATGTGGCTTGAATCCGCTTTTGGTGGACACCGTAGCCCAGTTGAATCATCGCTCTCGCGCTCAGCTGCATCCAGGGAATATCTCTGGCTTCGGCTTCCTTAACCAGGGATTGAGTGCTTGGTCCTAAAGCTGAATGATTAGCCAGTTCTTGTAAATCTTTCAGGTCTTGTTCTAATTCACTTTGGGGATAGGTTTGCTTATCAATGATGCTACGGCACAGCCGCACAGCTGCCCTAGCTGAATAACGACCCACCTGCTCATCAATGTATTCAAATATGACCTGGTAGACTCCTGGTGTCGTTGTTTCTCTAGTGCGACCAAATCCAACTCTCATGCCCGCCAGATCTTGTAGTTCTAGGGCAACGTGTTCAATGATGTGCCCGATCATGGTGCCTCTGGCAACCCGAGAAAGGAATCCCCCCCGGACACCAGGGGAACAGAAATGCTCTTCCAGACTGGGTAGGACAGTCTTTAGTCCCTTATAGAAGCCAGGAATCTCGTTGGAGGGGGTATTTGCCAATTCCTCTAAATCGAGACGCATGACAATCAGTTTGTGATGTCCAATACTCCAATAATTAGGACCACGTAAAGTCTGGATTCTCAGAATTCTCATATCAACTGAAACTTCGGTGGTGATGCTCGCTGAATGTGCAAGGAAGCGTAAAGACGCAATTTATCAAATAAAATCCGCCTTTATCGCCTACTTTGGCACTACTTTGGCACATTATTAGCCGATTGGCACGCTTGAAAACTCTAGCTCCAATCCGGGAATCAGGCGATCCGGTAGGCTGCTGATTAGATTTGGGATAATCTTATTATTATCAACCTTGGAGAGAAAAAAAACTGTTCTGTGTGAACATTTTTTTCAAAATTATCCATAACTATCGCAGCCAGCAGGTACTCAGATGAGTTCCCCCAACTACAGTCATGAGGAAACCCCCTGATTAAGGCGCTGCATCCCTTGGCAAAGGGCAGGTAAAGCCATACTCAAAAGCGTGGGCTGGTGATTGCAGTTGTTGTCCAGGATTGCTGGCTTTCCAGAAGGAAGGTTTAGCTTTCTCCTGCAAATAAGGAACGCTTGTGAAAGTGGTAGCGATCGCCATGAGATAGAATATGCACTCGCAGATTGTGGATACTGATCGGGTCGTTAGCACCAATCTTAGGCTGGTTCGTGTAAGACATTTCCTTGGGATCAATAATTGTGACAGTCCCTTTACCCATCACTTCTAACCAACCATTTTTTTCAAACAAAGCGCAGGTATCTTCATCAATTCCGATTGCCAATCGATCCGGATGTTCCGAAATAGCACTAATCAGGCGTGCCATACGATTGCGATGGTAGAAATGTTGATCTACAATGACCTCTGGAATGATTCCTAAGCCCATGGTTATATCCACCAAAGCACGATTAGGAGACTCACCACTACCACCACCAGCAATCATGTGATGACCCATAACTGCAGCCCCAGCACTTGTCCCAGCTAGGGTAATCTCGCTCTGATGAACCCGCTGCCGAACTTTTTCCATTAAGGGGGTATCGGCTAGTAGCCCGCACAAGCGTAGTTGGTCACCTCCAGTCATGAATACCCCGGTACAGATTTCAAAGTACTCTAGTAAGTCTTGGTTTTCTGCTTCAGAGCGATCGCGTATATCTAGCAACCGAATTTCTTCGGCTCCCATGTCTTCAAAGATGCGTTGATAGCGACTGCCAATCACGGTTGGTTCTCTG
>NZ_JAAHGN010000639.1:0-4345 GCF_010672485.1 Moorena sp. SIO2C4
TGATTACCGTCAAACGAGGCTCTCAAAACACTTATGGTCATACCGTGGAAGTCAATGGGCCCCTGTCGAGTGATGTATCGCCCCGATGATCCCCTCAAATGTGGAGCAAGGGTGTGGATTGAGACTATCTCTGATTTTAAAGTTATTTGATTTGGTAACAGCTTACCTGACTAGACATCTACCTGATTAGACTAGGAAACGCTATACTCCAGAGAAACATCCTCACTGGTATGGAAAATACCAATTAAAGGATTAGGGAAGTCGAAAGGGTATGGGTGATCGGATGAAACGCTTTTATTTATATTCAAGTTTGTTGATTGCTAGCTTCTTCCTACTATTGCTTGGGGAGGAGGGATTAGCACTTATTGTCAAAACCAATCGTCGATTGTCAGGTTTTTCCGTAGATAGCCGCAACTATATTTATCTGGAAAGTGCTAGAAACCATGTCACAAAGGTTCCTACTGCCAAAATCCAAATTATCGATGTAGCCACTAACGCTTGTGTCAAGAAGGGTTGTCTAGAAACTAACTATAACTACTCGGATTCCAATCTCACTCCTAAAGACGCTGAAGATAGCTTACTAAGGAAAACCCAAAGAATAAGACGGAGCTTAGGACTCAATCAACTAAAAGTAGGACTAAAACTGCCAATTATTGAGCGTTCCATTGAACCTAATGGCACTGAGACGGTTAAGGTCTTGGTGGATAAAGAAAAAGACCCACTAGAGATTCGTTTAGAACAAATTTATATTCCCTCGGTTTTATCTGGAGGAATGTCTGATATAGACCGGGCTTCAATGCAGCTAGTCATGAATTACAATTATCGCCAACTGACCCTAGGTAAACTGAACAATTACCGTGAAGCTATCAGGAAATATTCCATCAGAGAAGTTCGTTTATCCCCCAATAGACAGAACATAGTTGTACTGATCAATCTCCACCAAGCCACCTATAACGCTGACTTTCAGACAACCTTTGTTCAGAGTTTTCCCATCTAAACTACGTAGCATTCAGCCGTCAGCTGTCAGCCGTGAGCTTTTAGCTCACGCTTCGCGAACAGCTCAAAATAAACCTTCCGTAGCGTGGGCAAACATGATAATTTAAAGGTGGGCTTGACCCATTAAGAATTAAATTCGCCACGGGTCGCACCTAATAGTTCGAGATTAATCAGAATTTAAAGTCTGGGGAAAAGCCCTTGGCCACGCTACTTGAGATGCTTTGTGGCACAGGCTTTGGCCTTGGCCTTTCGGCCACGCTACGCGAATGGCCACGCTGTGCGAACGACGCTGAGACTTTCCCCATAAGCTGTTCGCGTAGCGTGCGCGTAGCGCATAAGCTGATAGCTGATAGCTGATAGCTGAAGGCTTGCCTTTTGCCTTCTAACAGCTCAGCGGTGAAGCGTACCATCAGGCATAATTGCCCCACTGATAAAGGTATTGCTCAAGTCAACATCACTCAGGTCTACCCCAGCTAGTTTAGCATCCTTAAGTTGTGCCCCATGGAGATTAGCACCACTTAGAGTGGCCTTGGTTAAGTCAGCACCAATTAAATTTGCCCCTAACAGGTCAGCACCTGTCAAATTAGCCCCTGCTAAGTTTGCCTGACTCAGGTTTGCCCCCCAAAGGTCAGCTTGACTGAGATTAGCCCCACTTAGGTCAGCTTGACTAAGGTCAACTCCTCCTAAGTTGACTCCACTCAAATCTTTCCCTGACAGGGAAGCAACAGGCACAATGCAATATGCTCCCAACTTACTAGGGTCAAACCCTTCCGGAAATTGAGTAGTTTGGTTATAGAGCGATCGCTCAAATTTAGCATCTTCGAGATTAGCACAGCGCAGATCTGCACCAAGCAAATTTACCTTACTCAAGTTAGCTCCCCCGAGATCAGTCCCACTTAACTCTTGATCTGAAAATGATACACCGGGGGCAATTAAGTAGGCTCCGTGTTGGCTGGGGTCAAACCCTTCCGGAAATCGAGTGGCTTCATCGTAGAGCGCTCCGAGCAAATTGACTCCTTCGAGATTAACCGAGAAAAGATCTGCCCCGAACAGGCTGACTTTGCTCAAATCTGCCCTACTCAAGTCAGCTCCTCTGAGGTCAGCCCTCTGAAGATTTAGCCCAAACAGAGACACATCCGGAGCAATGAGATATGCGCCATGGGCTGTGGGGTCAAAATCTTCAGGAAATTGAGTCTGTTGGTTATAAATTGCTCCTTTGAGGTTAACCCCTTCGAGATTAGTGGCCGACAGATCTACTCCAAACAAGTTAACTCTCCTTAAATCTGCTCCCCTGAAATCCGCGCCACTAATTAGGCTCAACCATAAGTCCGCTCCCCGCAAATCCGCTTCCTGTAGATCGGCTTCTCGTAGATCCGCTTCCCAGAATTGAACTCCTCTTAAATTGGCTTTCCTTAAATTAGCTCTAAGCAAAGATATACCAAAAAAGTGACCCTGACTCAGGTCAACTTGGGATAAGTCTGCTTCGCTTAAGTCCACGCCACTGAGGTTTGACTGACTCAGGTTAGCCATTGGTAGAGATACACCAGGAGCAATTAAATGTGCTCCTGCCTTCACTGGGTCAAAATCTTCAGGAAACTGAGTGGTTTCGTCGTAGAGTATACCGCTCAGGGTTGCATTTAGAAGCTTAGCACCCTTCAGGTTTGCCCCCATCAGATTGGAGCGGCTCAAATTAGCTCCTGTTAGGTCAACATCCTGTAAGTCAGCCCCAATCAAGCAAGCACGGGTTAGATTAGCTTGTTTGAGATCAGCGCCTTTGAGGTTAGTTTTCCACAGGTCAGCTCTAGTCAAATTCGCACCGCTTAAATTGGTATCACTGAGATCTACCCCACTCAATTTAGCTTCTGTTAGTAAAGCCTCAGGGGCAATTAAATAAGCTCCTGCCTTGGTAGGGTCGAAATTTGGCGGAAACTGAGTGGAAAAATTGTATAGTGTAGTATGGAGGTTAGTTAAGTGTAGAATAGCTTCGCTCAAGTCTGCCTGACCCAGATTAGCACCACATAGAACAGCTTGACTTAAGTCGGCTTCCCTCAAATTAGCTCCCCAGAGATCAGCGCTACTGAGATTAGTGCCAGTAAGAATTGCTTGACTCAGGTCGGCTCGCCATAAAACTACCCGTTCCAGATTTACCTGGCTGAGGTTGACTTGACTTAAGTCAGCTCCACTAAAATCTCTTTCCCCAAGAGAATATTGTGACTGAATGTCCTCAGTATTCATATTGTTTACGATAGTTTAAATTTAAAAATATTCCAAATTAATTATTAGATAATACCTCCTGTTCCCAATTCCAAATTACATAGCCTTTATCGATATGAGTAATTACTATTTTATCCAGCTGATCAGCTACCTTAGACAAGATAGCGATCAGTTGTTCTTGGGTTTTTTCTAATCGTAAAAAACTGTAGTATTGACCATCAACGTTAATGGCTAATAAGCGTCTGCTTAAATGAGGTACGTTAATCCAGCAGATTTGGTAATCCTGACGGGATTTAATAATATGACTGGAGGATAATTCCAAATCCTGAAGGAGAGCAAGAGCAGGAACAGGGGAAGCTCCGAGTTGAACTGAATTATTGTTTTGGGATTCAGGGTAAAACTTGAGTTGGTTGGCATTTACAGCCATCCCTCTAGTTTGAGCTACTCTATTCCGTTTAAACTGAATAACTTTATTGGTTGCAACAACACCATAGGGTTGTTCAACAGCAAACGATTGAGTGTTAGGAGGAGTTAGTGCTCGACCTCTGACCCAATCATCGGTCTGGGTAAGAGCTATTGCTGAAACATCTGGTTGGTATTCTGGAACATCTGGTTCATCCTCTGGTTCGGATTCGGCTTGGTTGAGGGATTGGATCTGCTGGAGGAGTTGTCTGTTGTTTTCTCTGACTGATGCTTGGTATTTTTGCCATTGCCTTCCCACTTCAACAGTGCCAAGACCAGCTAACACACTCACTAGGATGGCAACGCCAAGATAAGGAATTGCTAAATCCTTATGGTCTTCATGGAAGATAGGTTTAAGTTCGACGTTGAAAAACGGTTTAACTTCAACAACGATTGGTTTTGATTTGTTGAAAACAAACGGTAAGGTCAAACTAGAAAATATCGTGCTGGAGATAACTACAGCTGGTAGTAAGAGATTAATTAAGGGGTAATTGGTCATCTTTAACCGCTGCAAGCAAGAAATTGGGTAAAGCGATGCAGAGGTGCGACCCGTGGCGAATTTAATTACGGGTCAAGCGCACCTAAGCGGTCTTGGGAGAAACCCCTACTCGCGCTTTGCATCAATAAGTGATCTGTTAAATTGCGGTAGTCTTGCTGCTTACTGAAGAGGGCG
>NZ_JAAHGN010000064.1:0-14291 GCF_010672485.1 Moorena sp. SIO2C4
TCTCAATCATCCACTGATAGAGTTGCTGAGCTACTGGTAGATAATCTTTAGTGTGTCTACGAATAGGATGAGTAATAGTTTGGATAAACTCTTGCACTAGGCTCAACAGAGCTTCCTTATTGGCTGCGGAGACACGCTTGTGAATGGGCTTACCTTCTGGTGTAATTAATACCAGCTCTAGTTGCTGGGGTCGCGGAACCATATAGATAAGACCAGGCTTTTGACCAGTTTGATTGGTGATTTTGCCAAGAGTATCAGCAATTTCCTCCACAGTGATGGATTGGTCAGGAAAATTGATGCCTAGGTGATTCTGATATTGTTTTTCCCAAGTTTGTTCAATTAAAGGTACTGCTTCTACTACTTGGTTATTGTCCAGGGCTTGTCCAAAGTTGGGGGGATTAACAGCTGGTGATTGAGCAATAGTTTGAGTAAGAGCATTGGAGCCAATATTGTTAGACATTGGCCTACTGACTTGTGCCTGCACCGAAAGAGCACTGATAGTTCCGGTGAAGTGTAGTGTCGCTAGGAACCAGCTAAAGCTAGTCGCTATTCGTTTCATAGTTACCTCACGGGTAAAAGCAAAGGTAAGTAGCAAACGTAAGTATTTAGCGTGGGCGTAGCGTGACCTACGGTCAATCGCGCTACGCCCACGTTACACGAAGGCACTTATCCAGTCAGCTTTGGAATCAAGCAAAACTTAATAATTTGGCTGAAAGTGGCCAATAGATAAGTTTTTCTTGACAAATCTCCGTTTTTCGGATTATCCTGATTAGGAGTAGCTGAAAGCTAAACGCTAAACGCTGAATACTTACGATTAGAAAGAGCACAATTGACAGCAGATGGATTTTTCATCCATCTGTCAGAATAGTCAATATTTGTGAGAACAATAAGTAATAGCAACCCTATTTAATGGAAATCAGGATTGCTAATTAGGATTGCTCTCTATTACTTATCAGCCTTGAGTTAACTATTTATGCAAGAAAGAAAAATAATTATTTAAGAAAGGTATTGCGCTACAGTAACTCAATCTTCTTCAGCTGCTTCAACCCCAAAAACACGGTTAAAGGATTTGAGAACCTTATATCCTGAATCAATTGATTCGAGGGGGTCTTTACGCAAGCGGTGTCGTAAACATAAGGTAATCACCCGGCGGATATCATCCACGGTAACTTCAGTTCGTCCTTCAAATGCAGCCAGGGCCTTAGCCGCCCGATTAGTCACAATATCACCCCTGAGCCCATCCACATCGAGTTCTGAGCAAACTTCTGAAATATTCACCCGAAAGTCGTAGTCCATTTCTACTTCAGCAAGTCGCTCTTGAGCCATTACTATCTGTTTCTGTAATACTTCTTGCTCAGATTGGTGCTGTTCAATATATTTGTGAGGATTTTGGTCAAAATATCCCCGTTCTTCCACAATTTTGACTCGCAGCACTGGTTCTTTGACCGTACGGATTTCTGCGTGCATCCCAAAGCGGTCTAGTAACTGGGGTCGTAATTCTCCTTCTTCCGGGTTACCAGAACCTACTAACACAAAGCGAGCAGGGTGGCGAATGGATATGCCTTCCCGTTCTACAGTATTCCAACCACTAGCAGCGGAGTCTAGGAGTACATCCACTAGGTGGTCATCCAGCAGGTTAACCTCATCTACATAGAGGATGCCTCGATTAGCTTTAGCCAGAAGTCCTGGTTCAAAAGCTTTGACACCTTCAGATAATGCTTTTTCTATATCGATTGTACCACAAACCCGGTCTTCAGTTGCCCCTAAGGGTAAATCTATCATGGGAACTTTTTTCTTGACCGAAGTCCTGGATGCAGATGCTCCATTACCATTGCCCATCCAGTCAGGATCCAATGGGTCACTGTTAAAGGGGTCTTCAGCAACTACATCGATTTCTGGTAATAAATCAGCTAAGGCACGAATGGTAGTAGATTTGCCTGTGCCGCGATCGCCCATGATCATTACTCCCCCAATTTTGGGATCGATCACATTTAGGAGCAATGCCAGTTTCATTTCTTCTTGACCGACAATGGCAGTGAAAGGAAACACTAGGCGGCGAGTAGTCTTGGGCGCTTGGGCAGTAGGACTCACTGGGATTACTTAATTGTTATGGTTGATTTTTCTCGACGATTACTATTTTGCCATAGGGCGTGCCCTGAGAGTTGATCAGTCTTTTCCCTTTTAGCAGGAACTTCCAGTCGCTCCAGAAGTCCAGCCAAGATCTATGCCTATAAACTTCATAATTTACTCTTTTTCACAAAAATTAATGAAAATCTGTAACTAGTGTTACTTTTTGTGTTTTTATTTGGTAAATATAGCTACTTTTTACCAAAATGTTTGTATGATTCAAAATGTAAAGGATTTCGGTGTATAAACAAATACCAAGTTGCCGACTGTCCCTGCAACTTGGCATGAAGACGAACAATGCACTGCATCCTGACAGGAAGCAGTGAACTATCCATATATTCGTACACATCTATTTTGAGGTTTTAGTCATGAGCATGCAAGAGCTTAGCAGCACAACCCAGTCTCATGTTGTAACTACACAGTGGCAGCATCCAGTCAGGATGACTATGCTGATAGTTTTGTGCTCCTTGGTGATGGGGTTAGTGCCGTTTATGTCTATTTCAAATTTTGCCCAGACACAAACCCAGACTCCAATCACCCTTGGTGAGGCAGGTCTTTGGGAAACTCTCGGAGAGCGCAATTGAAGGTTGTTCGCGTAGGGTGGCCTTTTGGCCAAGGTTGAAGGTTGAAAGTTGAAAGTTGAAAGTTGAAAGTTGTTCGCCGGATAGGGTTCCGGTAGGTTAACAATTACCTCAAAACTTTGAGCTTCTCTAGAATTGGTGTTCCTATTGGCTCTTGGTCGGGATTTTGCGATCGCATACTGTCAGTTTCACTGATGGGCACCAAGTTGACAGCACAGGCTTTTAATTCTGGTTCCAGGGAAATGGGACAAGATTCGGGATGGGTCAGAGCATTAGCTTCTGCCTGATTTGCCCACAAAGCTCCCCAGTGCATGGGAGCAAACACTGTACCAGGAGTAATAGCTTTAGTGACTTGAGCTGGGAAGCGGCAAGTTCCGCGACGCGATCGCACTTCTACCCAATCCCCATCTTTAATCCCCAGCTTCTGGGCATCACGGGGATGAATTTCTAGTAACGGATAGGGGTACATTTTGGTGATTTTCTCAATCCGTCCGGTGCGGGTTTGGGTGTGCCAGTGACCATAAAGTCTGCCACTGGTCAGCACCAACGGATACTCGTCCGACGGGGGTTCTGCCAGTCCTTTAGAATGGAAGGCAGCAAATTTTGCCTTGCTATCGGGCGTATTGAATCGGAAGTCAGTATAAAGCCGTTTGCCACTATTGAGTGATGATTTCTCAGTGCTGAGTGACTTAGAAGACTCTTGGTTTTGTAACTCCTCAGGGCAAGGCCATTGAATCGGACCGTCTTTCCGTAAGCGTTCGTGACTAAGTCCGGTCATGTCACAAAGTCGTCCACGGCTCAGTTGGACAAATTCCCCATAGACAGCAGCAGAGTCAGTAAAGTCAAATTCTTTAGTAAAGCCTAGGCGACGCCCTACTTCCGCAAAGATTTCCCAATCCGGTCTGGCTTCCCCTGGTGGATTACGGAATTGGGGGCAAAGGGTGACAACTCGCTCAGAGTTAGTCATAGCGCCAGTTTTTTCACTCCACTGGGCTGCTGGCAGCAAGACATGAGCATAAGCAGCGGTTTCAGTGGGGTAGTAGGCATCTTGATAGACAGTGAAAGAGGATTTTCTTAGGGCTGCCTTAGTTCGTTCAATATCGGGCATACTCACAGCTGGGTTAGTGGCAGCAATCCACAAAAAACCGACTTCTCCTGTTTCTAAACCTTTGATCATGCTCCAAGCATCAAGACCAGGATTAGGAGAAATTGTCCCTGGCTTGAGTTTCCATAACTGTTCCACCTCACTACGGTGTTGGGGATTCTTTACTACCCGATAACCCGGTAAGATGTGAGCCAGTCCCCCAGCTTCTCGTCCTCCCATCGCATTAGGTTGACCAGTTAGAGAAAATGGTCCTGTTCCTGGTTTACCAATGTTGCCTGTCATCAGGTGCAGATTGATGATGGTGCGGACTTTAGCGGTACCTTCTGAGGATTGGTTAACCCCCATTGACCACAAAGACAGGACACGCTTTGATTTTGCCCAGTAGCGAGCGGCTTCCTCAAGTTCATGCACCGGTATACCACATCTTTCGGCAACGATATCCGGTGGGTAGTTGATAATTACCTGAGCGTATGCGGAGAAGTCGCTGGTACACTCCTCAATAAATTCCGTGTCCAGTTTACCCCAGCGCAATAGTAAGTGAGCCATACCATTGAGTAAATCAATGTCAGTACCCGGTTTAATCGCTAGATGTAAATCAGCCAGCTTAGCAGTAGACGTGCGGCGAGGATCTACCACTATCATTTTAACATGACGATGCTTTTTGTGATGCTTACGTAGACGGTTAAATACAATGGGGTGACAGTCTGCTGTATTAGTCCCAATCAAAAAGGCACAGTCAGTTAATTCTAAATCGTCATAGCAGCAGGGAGGACCATCGGAACCAAAACTTTGGATGTATCCAGCTACAGCTGAGGACATACACAGGCGGGAATTAGCATCAAAGTTATTAGTACCGAGACAACCTTTGAGCAATTTCTGGGCAATATAGTAGTCTTCGGTTTGGAACTGACCGGAACCGTACATACAAATTGCTTCTGGTCCTTGGGTGAAACGAACCGTCTGAATCCGATTCACTACTCGGTCTAGGGCTTCATCCCAACTGACTCGCTGAAATGGTTGGTCTAGGGAATCCCGCATCATGGGATACTTGAGGCGGTCTTTATCCAAAGACTCGCTAACCGTGGCACCTTTGACACAAACCATACCCTGGTTTGAGGGATGAGAGCGATCGCCTCTGACTTTCCAAATCGGATTGCCTTGGCTATCTCGATAGGTAGCACGACCAGAACCAGCTGGAGGCAATACTTCCAGACCACAGCCCACCCCACAGTAGGGACAGAGTGTCTTAGCTGAGTCAGTCATGATGTTTTCCCCCAATTTTTTTTTTTCACTATTTTTATAGTTTGTAACTATATTAAATAGTTTTTAAATTGATTGATGATTAATAATTCTTATATCAACTATTAGCTATTTATAACAAACGTTTATCTAAAATTAATCATACATTAGTTAATCAACTAGTTAGCTAAATTAGTTACCGTTTTGAGGCTTTTGCAGGAGCAATCACATACTTCCAGAGGCTTTTGGGAAAATTTCTGTTAATTCCAAATCTTGCTCAGTCTTGAAGAGCTGATAGCTAAAGGCTGACTATTTTTTTCCTTGTTTAAGAAGCGATTATTTCGCAGGTGCGACCCGTGGCGAATTTAATAATTAGATGCTGAAAGCACACCTTGTAAGTTTTGGGGCAATCTTGATTAAGATTGCCCCACTTCTATCTAGATATTTTTGAGCCATCTAGTGTAGAGTGCGTTCAACTAGACCCACCAAGTAACTAGTTCATCACGTCTCCAGCTCCCATACTGGCAGCAGGGCTAGCAGCAGTAGCGTATTGTTCTTCCCCTTCATGGAGGTCAGCAAAGGAACCCTTAGGTTCTTTTAAGACTAGGAAGCACAGGAAGGCAACAATCAAAGCTGTAACACCCAACATCTGGAAGAATATGCGGTTACCCACATCTCCTGCTGGCAATAAACTGAAGATAGTCAGGTAAGCGACAGCACCCACGTTTCCGTAAGCACCTACGTTACCAGCCACCTGACCGGTGATCCGTCGCTTCACCAGAGGTACGATGGCAAAGGTAGAGCCTTCTCCAGCTTGCACAAAGAAGGAACAAGCCATGGTCAGCAGTACCGCACCAGGAAGCCACCAGCCTCCTTTCACCGTACTGAAGATCAGATAGCCAATACCCATACAGAATGTTAGAACTGCCATGGTCATCTTGCGGCTACCCAGTTTATCAGAGATTAAACCCCCACCAGGACGGGACATCAAGTTCATGAAGGCGTAGCTAGCAGCAATCATCCCGGCTGCTTGTTTGCTCAGTCCGAAGGTGCCTTCAAAGAAAGCAGGGAGCATAGAAACTACAGCTAATTCAGAGCCGAAGTTAACAACGTAGGTCAACTCTAGAATGGCAACTTGAGAAAAATTGAAGCGGTCTTCAGGAGGATAGCGCTTACGACCTGCTAACAAATCTTTGTTAACTGCCCAGCAGTTGTAAGCTTGGAACAAATACAACCCAAGTAGACCAGCCCAAACGATGTAGAGAACATTTTGCTCGAAAAAGCCTACTTTATTCAAGCGCCAAGCCAGGACACCAAGAATGATGGATAGAGGAGCATTCATCACCATCAGAAACCAAAAGTCTTTTTTGGTGGTGACTTCCATTCCTCTGGCGCTTTTGGGCTTCTGATAAACTTTGCCTGGGGGAGTATCTTGGACGTTAAAATAATAGAGGACACCATACAGAGCAGCGATAATCCCGGTCCCAGCAATGGAAAAGCGCCAGTTCAGACCTGGACTGCCAAAGGCTAAAAATGCGGCAATGGTAGGTAGGGTAAAGGCTGCTGCTGCAGAACCAAAGTTACCCCAGCCCCCGTAAATACCTTCGGCTAAACCAATTTCTTTGGGAGGGAACCATTCTGCCGTCATCCGGATGCCAATCACAAAACCTGCACCTACGATACTCAGTGCCAAGCGGCTAATCACCAGTTGACTAAAGTTCTGTGCCGAGGCAAAAGCAATACAAGGTATTGCTGCATAAATCAGCAAAAGGGAGTAGGTGATTCTTGGTCCGTATTTATCTAACAGCATCCCGATGATGATACGGGCAGGCACTGTCAGGGCAACGTTACAAATTGCGATGGTTCGGATTTGACCTACTTCGAGACCGAAGTCTGATTTCACCTGTGTTGCTAGGGGCGCTAAGTTGAACCACACTACAAATGACAGGAAGAAAGCAAACCAGGTCATGTGGAGGATTTTATACCTACCACGAAAGGACCACATTTCTGCGAGCATCTATATACCTTTCCTCTACTCAAACAAACTACGAAAACAGAAGATTCACGCACCAACAGCATTAGCCATTACAGCTGAGCGTTTGGGTTAATTTAGTCTCCTCCAAAAACTACTCCAAAGAATCCCTTTCAAAACAATCCAGCTGATCGGTTGCCATCAACTTGCTGACTGATTAAAGTTACCTATTAGTTTGAATACTATAGCTTATTGTTTTAGGGTAATTCTTTCGGAATTCATTGCTACAGTAATCGCCCATAGATACTAATTTTCTGAGGTTAACTTAATACTATTGTTCAGGTACTAATAGTGACACCCCTGAAACAGAAGTTTCGTATGATTTGTTACAAATCATTTTATTGATTGAATTAAATGCATAATTAATATTCAATAGTTACATCAAGGTAATAAAATTGCGGTGTTGGGCAATTGTGTGATTAATTGAGGATAATGGGTAATGGGTAATTGACTACTGACCACTGACCGAACTATACTTAATATCATTCCTGAGTTATAGTCATTTCAATTTAGATTGAGACAACTATTTATTGCTATGAAATGGTTTTATCCGAAAAAGTGTTCCATTCTTATTTGAAATGACTATAAGCAAGGCGGATTAGTGAAGCAGCTGAAGGCTGATTATTGCTTATAGCTGTATGGCATTCTGAATCAGCTAATGTGATGCAAGACTTGGGCGCATAAGAAGTGTAGAGACTTTCTATAGATAAAGTCTCTAGGTTTGCTTATTTTGGTGTGCTTTTTTAGGTAGGCTTTTTTCCTTGGTCCATGGTTAGATCTTAGTTGACGGATAGCTAATAGCTGAATGCTTAATTCACACCAGCAAACAGCTGAGAACGATCAGCTCGGATATCGAAACCATTGAGGTAATTAACTGGCTGACTAGGATCAAATGCTCTTTGATCCACAAACACATCAGCAGGTTCAACCCTCATACGCTCACTAGGTAGATCGATTTTCAACGCCTTGGCAACCTCTTCATAAATTTTCACTGGATAAATCCGGTCGATAATTTTATCCGCATCCTTAGGATATTGACGTCGGTTAATATGACGCCAGCGAATCATTTGGGTTAGCAACCAAACACCATGGGAGCGCCAAGGATAATTAGCATGATTGGGCTTTTTCATTTTTTGGTCACAGCATGGGAGCACTAATCAGCTTTGAATTAGCCCGTCAACTCCGGCGCGAGGAAGCCCAGAGTCCTCGACACTTGTTCATTTCCGGTCGCCGCGCTCCTCAAGTACCTGCCCGAAAACTTCCCCTTCATAACTTGCCCAAGTCTGAGTTGATCGAAGAATTGCGTCAATATAATGGCACACCAGAGGCTGTGCTAGCAAACCAGGAGCTAATGAAGCTGTTTCTACCGATCCTGCGAGCGGATTTCGGGATGAACGAAACCTATACCTACACTAGCGAACCCCCACTTAATTGTCCGATATCTGTTTTCGGAGGTTTGCAGGATACCGACGCCAACAGTGATGAGCTTGCTGCCTGGCGTGACCAAACCAGTAGCACTTTCACGATACACATGTTTCCTGGTGACCACTTCTTTCTTAATAATAAGAAGGAGTGTAATCAGCTTTTGGAGCTAATCACAAAGTTTGCGATCGCACCAGTGTGATTCCTTGGGTCTTTCCTTGAAATCCCGGTCTGGTGAGGGAGCGGGGAGCAAAAGCGTTTGATAAGCTTTTTTATTCCCTGCTTCGAGGTTTGAGCTTCTATTTTCATCACAGGTCTACTAATTCGAGACACTTTTTTTTTGTTCACCCAATTTGATCACTCAACCAGGCATAGACGGTTGTCGCGAATGACAAACTCTTTCGGTATTGGTAGTCCATGCAGACTCCGCGCCACACTGCTGGTGTAGGCACCCGATGCATTCAGGATCACGCGGTCACCAACCTCTATTCTTGCCATCTTTTCGTTAAGACAAAAATAATCTGTCTCATAACAGGTACAACCTGCGAGGTCATGGACGAACATAGGTCCTTCTCGCAAAGGAATCTGAGCAACTGCTGGACGTGGTGCCCAGAACATCAAGTTCCAAGCAGAGGTATCCAAAACAACAATGCGATTCCCAGAGGGATGATCGTCTGCTGCTTTGACCTCCGCAACCAAGTAGCCCGCCATCATAGTCAATAGCATTCCTGGCTCAATCACAAGCCGCACTGGTGAAGAGCGCTGGTTGTTGATACGAGTAATGGTTTTATTTACTAAATCCCAAACCCGTTGTGCTTCAGGTTTTTGCAGATAGAACAAGTAAGCCCAACCACCGCCGAGATTGAGCACTTCAACTTTAGGAAAGATTTCCAAGCAAGATACTAGCAAATCAAGTGTCTGATGTAGATCTGCTTCTGAAAAAGTTTCACCTTCATGAACATGAAGATGGACGACCTCAAGCTCATGGGTTTGTATTAGGCTGTGTAGACCGGAATCTGTGGGATCAACTCCAAATCTACTCCATCGGGTTACTGCATTCTTAGCCTTAGCATCTTCGTGAAAAGGAAGGCGAAGTCGAAGTCCAACTCTTTTGTCTCGGTTAACGCTTTCACACCAGACACGCAACTGAGACAGACTGCACAAATCTGGAATAACACCCTCAGTTGCCAAACGCTTAAGGTCGGCAACTGAGAAGCCTGGTGCTGTAGAGTAGATTGGCCACAGCCCTGCTGCCATGGCAGCATCTAGCTCTTGTATGGTGGTAATGTCTGCTCCTAGGCCAAGTTTAGCCATATGACGCAACACAGATTGGCAGCGGTTTGCTTTAACAGCCAAACAAAGCTCACTATTCTGAATTTGTCTGAGGTCGTTTCGTAAAGCCGTTACAGTGTCAGTGATGGCATCTAGGTCGTACACAAGTGCCGGGGTGGGAATATCACTGGCAATCTTGAACAATGTCTCAGGAATAGTTGGAATAATTGTCATCCAATTTCTAAATTCAGTTACATCATCTCGCCATCCATCTTTTATTTCTGAGTTGTTATTGTCTTTTGAGATCATGCTACTGCCAAATCTTAATTGTTTTGAATAAGTTTTTCTTGTTGCGTCTAACTCGAACCTTTTTTTACATCACTTTTTGGTAAACCATATATAAATCGTCGGGAGTCGCCTCTTTTAACTTAAACCCTGCCGCCTTCATGGTATCTTCTAGAAGTTGGCCGTACACCATTAAGAATTTATGGCGATCGCTAGCAACTATCTCACCTTCTTTTTTGAAACGATAGTCTGTTTCCCAAAAGTACATTTCTTTATTCTCTAGGAAATCGAGATGCTTTTGCTGAGCGTAAACAATGCCGTTGCCAATCTCTTGCTCGCCATCTGCATCAATTTCTTCTGCTTGAATGTTAAGTACAAACAAGCCTCCGTCAAGTAAATGGCGGGCAATATTGTCTAACATTTTAACGGTGTCCTCAAAATTGGGCAGAAAACTGTATAAGTGGTAATCGTTACCAACCCGACTAACACCGGCTGGACCCCCATGGGAATATATGCCATCAAAAGATTCTTGCAAATCCATTGATAACACATTACCTTCTACTACCTTTGCCCGATTTCCCAAACGAGCTTTACTCCGTTCTAACATAGCAGGAGTAAAATCTATGCCAGTTATCTCATAGCTGGGATCTAATTCGAGCAGTTTTTCTGCAAGCAATCCCGTTCCCACCCCTATTTCGAGAAGTTTTTTCCGACCTTTGAGGATAGAGTCCAGGGACTGAGCTTCTTTCGGATAGTCGTAATACCCACTTTTCATAGTGGCGTCATAATACTCGGCAATGTTATCGTATTTATTCATAGTGGTAGCTCTCCTAATTTTATTTGAGACTGTTGATTTAAACTGTTTATCAAGCCAATTTTAGGACATCAATGTCGTTTAGCCAAGCGCTGCTGTATATGCTGCGCGAGTTTGTATTTTGTTAAAATATCTAAGGGTAAGTAGGCGGCACCTCGAATAGTACCCAAGCAATCTTTGCTTTGACAAATACAATCAAATCCTCTATCCATCGACCATTCCGTAGATGGATAGAAGAAAGTCAGTTCCTCCCCAATTTCAATTTTAGTCATGGCTCTCAGAACGCGATCGCTCACAGCGAAAAATACATTGGGAGCGCAGCTATGATTGAGATAATGCAAAAACTCTGGGTGGAGCATAATATGTTGGCGTTCCCCAATTTGGAGGCTTAAATAATTGGGCTGCTCTAGGCTCTTTTTTACGCCAAATTTAGAGATTACCTGTCCGGGCATAAACTCGACGGTGGTGTGTAGGGATTTGCTTCCAGTTGTCGGACACTCCCGGAGCTCGGCCCATGATGCAACTTTTAGGGGTTTTTCAGCGATATAGTTTTTACCAAATTCATCCATATAAGTACCTGATCCAAATTATTTGGATGCAGTATTCCCGCTCTAAGCTATTATACAATTAGTTGGTATTTTTAAAAAAAATATTTTGCAACAAAAGTCAAGAGTGTATGAAATGACCAATAATAAATTAGGAGTTTAACTCATGAGCGAGACACCCATAACAATTACTTACTCTTTAGAGGAAGTATTAAAAGACATAAACGGGAAGCTAGACAGCCTTCAAAAAGATGTCAACAAGATAAACGAAAGACTAATAAAAGTAGAGACACAGCTAGACGCGGTCGCAACGGATGTAAAAGAATTAAAAGGTTCAACCAAGGCACAAATTTGGACATTGATCGGCATTTTGGTCACAGCAGTTGGCGGTTTTCTGGTAGCAGTTGGTCGTGTTGTTATTTCAGGCAACCCCTAATTTATTCTCAAAGGATGGATTGGAGCCAGCAGAGATTAGGGATTTAGAGATTGCGTTCGCGAAGCGGTTCCAAAGGAACATCGCGTAGCGGTTCCAAAGGAACATCGCATGTAGCAAAAAAATACTATGCTAGCAGCAGATTGATTACCCAAGCCTTGCCATGGCTCCAGAATCTGACCCGTTGACGGAACCCCGTAAAGTCGTGGAAGATACCAATGCGAACGCTAAATTTTTCCAATTTGATCAACACCAAGCCAAACTTAGTACGGAGATTCTGGCGGGAATAACCACCTTTGTCACCATGGCATACATTCTGGTGGTTAATCCTGATATTTTGTCCAATGCCATTTTTCTCCAACAACCCAAGGATTTTTGAACTCTCCCCGCTTTAAAAAGACGGGGATTGTTAGCTGATCTCACTACGCGGGTTGAAACCGCGCTGCGTGATGCTTACAATACTGACTAGATAGAGAATCCAATCTGTACCGTTGTGGCAGGTTCAAAGCTGCCCTACCGACCTCGGCTAGGTCAACCCCTAGCTGTGTCGCTACTTTGCGCAAAATATTACATGCGTGCCTTAAATCTGCGTTAATTAACTCGTTATTAGCTGACCGATAGAGACCACGTCTAATTCGCTTTCCAGAAGGCTTCCACCCCAAGCCCGAAGGGCACGCTTCGCGAATGGGTTTCGCACCAAGTGTAGGTAGAAAATCCTGATCTAGAAAACTAGCCTTACTCGTATAGCTTTCTTCGGTTTCAATGAACTTAATACCGTATTGCTCGCATAATTGCTGGACTCGATTCTTGAGTCTTGCAGTGGGAATTTGGACAAACTCTTGATTGTTCTTTTTCCCAATCTTAATGCCATCTTTATTGCGTTGATTCCATCCAAATACCACGGTGCTAATTTGATTCCTCAAGCACCAATTAATAAAAAACTTGGCTGCTTTGTTGATATTGTCCCGCATCTGGCGATTCCGCTTTTCAGTAATATTTGCCAAACGCTCATCCCAGTAGTCTTGAGGCTTGCCCTTTTTAATTTTGGCTACCTGTTTGTTGTACCACTGGTTTTGGGATTTAATCTTGCGACCGTCAATAATAAATGATTTGCCGGTGGTAGAAACGCAAGTCAACCAGTTGTTGAGTCCTGGATCTATTCCTAGGGCGTTACCACTAGTCTGAACTGGCTCGATGTCAGATTGCTTGTAGACAAATTCCAGGTAAAAGCAGCCATTGCGAGGAACAAAACGGAATTCATTGATCGACTTGAAATCCAGATTAGATGGCATTGGAAGAAGGAAATGATCAATTCCAAACCACGCTTTAACCTGGTTCCCTAAAGAAAACTTGAGCTGTCCATCTTTTAGCTTCACCCACCTAGCTGGATAACTTACGACAGCCATTCCGCCTTTCTTTCTGTACTTTGGAACCCTTGGCTTATCCCTTAGTTTTCCAGATTTATAAAGTTTTGCCAATGCCTGATAGGATTTAAATGATTCAATTACACTGTGGAGAATTTGTTGAGCACAAGCAGATCTCATTGCCCTGAAATGGATATTAGTTTTAAGGATCTTGTCTAACTCAAACTTCTTGACATACTTACCAGCCTTAAACAATACTTGACGGCAATAATAAATAGCGCAATTAGTTAACTTATTGGCTTCTCCGCAAATAAATTCTAAAACCGCCCTATTATCAGGGTCTGTGGTTATCAGGTGCTGTTGGCATCCATACATTCCTCGTCACCTCCTTAGTCTATAGGATAACTTGAATATACTACCTCTGTCAACAACTATGGTCAGAAATAATCAAGAAATATTCAGGACAAATCCGCACTCGGTAACACTAATCAATTACCACTTCGTCTGGTGCCCTAAACGAAGAAAAGCAGTATTGACCGGAAAAATAAAGATGAGATTGCAAGAAATAATTTTTGACTTGTGCTCAGAACATAACTGGAGGGTTATAGCCCTAGAAATCATGCCCGATCATGTTGATATGTTTTTGGAGGTCGATCCTACCTTTGCTCCTTCCACGATCATCAAACGAGTGAAAGGGAGGGCTTCTCATTATCTCAGGAAGGAGTTCCCTGAATTGCTGAAATTACCCACCTTATGGTCTCCCAGTTATTTCTGCTCGACTACTGGAAACGCAAATACAGAAACAGTCAAGAAGTACATCCAAAATCAAAGAGGAAAATAACGAGAGCCGGGATAAATCCCGGTACGCTCCGGAGACGAAACCTGATTAATAAGGCAGCCTTAATCATGGAGGCGCGCTTTCCATAGGCGAATTAAATTCGCCATGGGTCGCGCCTCAAAGTTTTAACCTTTTTCCCATAACCGACCAACCATAAAGGCTGCCTTATTCTTGTGGTAACTTCTAACCCCGCCCACCCAATCAATTGGGTGGCTAACTCTCGCTTGTTACATC